>JBDTXL010000341.1:0-8138 GCA_040006195.1 Gemmatimonadota bacterium
GAGACGGGCGCCATAGCCGACCCGCATCTCCCCATTGGAGGTAGAGGAAGATCACTCCGGAGGTCGATGCACTTCGTCGCTCGAATGCCGATTCTGCTTCTCGGACATTCTACGAGAGCTTCTGCAACGGAGACGAGGCGATGAATGATGCGAGCGTGGAAACGCGAACGAGCTGGGAGGCCACCATCGCCCTGCTCCAGCAAGGCAGCCGCGACAGCGGGCTGCTGCTGCTCGAGGTGGCAACGATGTTAACTACGCGTGCGCAGTATGGTCGCGGCCTTTCCCGCGCGGGCCCAACACGCGCCGCTACTTCGGCGTGTATCCGTCCTTCTGCAGCTGCTCGCCGGACATCTTGATCACGTCAATATGGAGAGTGATCGGTGTGTGCGGTTTGTTCGTCGAATCCTTCGGCACCGACACGATCTTCTCGACGACATCCATCCCCTTGAAGACCTGACCGTAGATCGTGTAGTGGTTGTCTAGCCTGGGGATGCCGTCCTTGTTCGTCACGATGTAAAACTGACATCCGGCGGAGAGTTCCCCCGGGTTGTCATCTCGCCCGGCGCCGACGGCGCCGTAGACGTGCTTGAGGGAGTCGCTGAACTCGGGCGCGAGTAGATATGGCGACCCCGAGAAGCCGGCTGGCGTATCGGGGCATCCGCCCTGTGCGACGAAGTTCTTGATGACACGATTGAAGGTGAGAGAGTCCCAGTAGTGGCTCGCCGCGAGCTTCTCGAAGCTTTCCTTGTGATGCGGTGTTCTGTCGTAGAGAAAGAAGAGGATCTCTCCCATCGGAGTTCTGATTCGCCCGACGTCGTAAGTCTTTGGCGCGCGCCCCGCAGTGAAGGCGAGCGGAACGACGAGCAGCATCGCGAGAAGAAGCCGGCGCATGGATGGACGGGCGAGAGGGGCGAGCGAGTGGACATCCCAAGGTATCATCAAATTGTCAGCGCCCGAGCTCCGGCGCTATGACAGCTGCGAAGAGCTTCAACTTGCCGACGGGTGAGTCGACGACCGTGTAATATGAATTCTAGCGGTCGCTGCTCACTGCGAGCTTCATGTCGCATCCTCTCGCGCCACGGTGAATTGGGGTGCACTGTTGTCGCTGTGATGCTTCAAGATAAGCACGAGACGCGCGCCACATGACTCGGTCATGATCGACAACGAGCCCGTACTTCGCCGGACCTTTCTCATCGACGCAGCGCGCCTTGCCGCGGGCGGTCTTCTCGCGTCCGAGCTTCAGCTGCTCGCGGGTTGCGCCCGTGACGACGGCAATCGCGACGTCGACTTCAATATGCTCACGGTCGCCGAGGGGCGCGCGATGCGGGCGCTCGCGGCGCAGATCTGTCCACGTAACGGCGATCTCCCGGGCGCCAACGATGCCGGCGTCGTCTACTTCGTCGATCGTGTCTTCGGGATGCCGTTCTTTGCCGATGCCGCAGCGCTCATTCGCAGTGGGCTCGCCGATCTCGACGCGCGTGCGACGATCGCCGGAAAGCACGCCGACTTCGCAGCGGCATCGGATGAAGAACAGATCGCGATCATGCGCGTGATCGACAAGTCGCCGTTCTTCATCGCCGCGAGAACGCTCGTCGTGATCGGAATGTTTTCCGATCCAAAGTATGGCGGGAATCGTGGCGAGGTTGGATGGTCGCTGCTCGGCATCGAGCATCGGCCCAGCTTCACCGCGCCATTCGGATTCTACGATGCACAGGTGAGCGCTCCTGCTGCCCCTGGTGCCGCGTGACCGAGGTTCCCTTTCGCCAGCGCACGTACACGCAGAGCGATGCCGTCGACTTCGTAATCGTCGGCTCGGGCGCCGCGGGCGGTGTGCTCGCGAAAGAGCTGTCGACGGCCGGCTTCAATGTCGTCGTGCTCGAGCAAGGTCCGTGGCGCCAGTCGTCGCAGTTCACGCACGACGAGCTAGCGGTCGAGCAGCAACACGATCTGCTCAACATCTCGACCGAGCCCTTCCAGACGTTCCGCGCTACGGAGACGGAGACGCCGCGACGGAACACGGGACAGAATATCAGATATCTGCGCGGTGTCGGCGGGAGCAGTGTGCACTTCGCCGCGAACTACTGGCGCTTGCGGCCAAGCGACTTCAAAGAACACTCGATGGTCGGATCGGTTGCCGGCGCGACGCTGGCTGATTGGCCACTCTCGTATGAGGAGCTCGAGCCGTATTACACCAAGGTGGACTGGGAGATCGGCGTGTCCGGTGCGCCGGGCCCGTTCGACCCGCCGCGCTCGCGTCCCTATCCCATGCCGCCGCTGCCGATCAAGTCGTCGGGTGTGCTCCTCGAGCGTGCGGCGAACAAACTCGGTCTCCATGCGCAGCCGGCACCGTTTGCGATCAACTCCGTGCCGCGCGACGGCCGCTCCAGCTGCCAGTCGTGCGGCCGGTGCACTAATTACGGCTGTGAGTTCGGGGCGAAGTCATCGACGCTGGTGACGGTCATTCCGAAAGCGATCGCGACGGGCCGATGCGAGATCCGGACGGAGTGCACGGCCTTTCGCGTCGAGACGAATGCGAAGGGGCGCGCGACCGGCGTCGTGTACTGGGATCGCGACGGGAAGGAGCGCAAACAGCATGCGCGTGCTACGATCCTCGCTGCGAATGGTGCAGAGACGGCACGCCTCCTTCTCCTGTCGGCGTCGCCGCACTTTCCTCACGGGCTTGCAAACTCGAGCGGCATGGTCGGGCGCAACCTGATGTTCAACTGCTACTCGCACAGCTTCGGACTGTTCGAGCATCCGCTCAACGAGTTCAAGGGCGCCGTGACGGGTCGCATCGTTCTCGACTACTACGAGCATGATGCCACCCGCGGCTTCTACGGCGGTGGTGGCATTGATGCGCGCTTCCCGTACAACCCCATCGCCTTCGCTCTGAGCATGCTCCCCGCCGATGTGCCATCGTGGGGACGCGAATACACGCGCGCGCTTCACGAATACTTCACGCACACGGTGCGTTTCACGAGCCATCTCACCTCGCTGCCGCAGCTCGCGAACAGCATCACGCTGGACGCCGACTACAAGGATGCGCACGGTCGCCCGGCGCTCAGTCTCACATATTCGGATCACACGGATGATCGGTCGGCGCAACTCTGGTTCCAGCGCAAGATGCACGACATGATGGTGGCCGCCGGCGCCAGGAAGGTTTGGGATCTGCCGATCGTGCCCAGCGACGGCAGCGTTCACCTGCTCGGCACCGCGCGCATGGGAAATGATCCTCGCCATTCCGTCGTCGACCGCTACCATCGTGCGCACGACGTGCCGAATCTCTTCGTATGCGACGGAAGCAGCATGGTCACGTCGGGACGCGCTCAGCCGACGATGACGATCCAGGCGCTCGCCTTTCGCGCCGCGGATCATATCGCGCGCTTCGCACGCGCGCACGAGATCTAGGCACGTGCTACGCGGTGCCGTTGGGCATTGCTCAACCCATGGTGACAATGGGGACGACGATGGGACTGCGATCCCTTCCGTAGAGCGGCTCAGTCGACGACGATCGGCGCGCTCCACTTGAAGCTGCTCCATTCGATGACGAGCGTGCCCGTGCGCACGCTCGTCGGCACGATCGAGATGGTGAATTTCTCCACCGGTGTCGCGCTCGTGCCAACCCGCAATGCCTCCTTGCCGGCGTCGTGCTTGGCGTCGTATTCCGTTCCCCACTGTCCGAACTGCTTGTTCACGATCAAGTCGGCGTGGCCGTCCTTGCTCGGGACGGTCCAGAGTGTGTAGGTGCCGGCAGGCAGGCGCGCGCCGGCGAGCGTGATCGGCGCCGACGTCGTGAGCTGCGTCGCCGCGTTGGCTCCGGTGCGCCAGACCTCGCCGTACGGGATGATGTTGCCGAGGAGCACTCGGCCGCGCGCGAGCGGCCGCCCGTAGTCTACCGAGAATTTCGCCGCGCCGATCGTCGCGCGCGCGGTGTCGCGCACACTGAGCTGCTTCATTCCCCCTGCCGCGGTCTCGGTCGTTGCGAAGCGCTCACCGATCGCCGCGACATCCGGTTGACCAGGGAGCCGCTGGACTTCGATCTTGTAGGTGGATCGCGCTCCCGAATACGTGAGCATGTGATGCAGCGAGTCGAACGTCGCATCGCCGTAGCCGGCGAGCCAGTCGTGGTGCAGCTCGGCCCTGTTGCCGGCGAGCAGCGTCACGACTCCGCTGTGCAGAGGAAAACGATCGAACTCGCGATCGATGTAGTATTGCCGCACGGTCACGCTGTCGCCCACCGCGGCCGCGTGCGCGAGCGCCGCCCCGAAATACAGATCGGTGAGGCTGTACATCTGCGGGAGATGGGGCATGGCGAGCGCGCCTCCCGTCGCGAAGGCGTACTTTTTCGTTCCAGTCGAGTCGCGCTTGACGATGTGCACCGAGTCGGCGCTTACGTCGGCCGTGACGTGGCGCTCCCGCTGATTCAACGGCTCGCTCGGCGTTGCGATCTCCATCTCGAGATGCCTGATCGATCCGTCGGCGGCAAGGCGAATCGTGGTGTGGCGACGGCGGACGCGCGGGAAGCGGTCGACCTCGTCGCTCACGATCTCATCGCCGCGGCGAGTGACGCTCTCGACGGCTACGGTGTCGCTCCCCAGGCGAGCGAGATAGCCGTAGCGCGCGGGCGGTTGCTCGCGTTGACACGCCGCGAGCACGAGCAAGGAGACTGCAATCTTTTTCATCGGCGACTACTGGATGGTTGGGTGCTGTTCTACCCACATCCTCTCACGCCGACCCGAGCTCGGCAATGCCGCGAGGCGATTCTCACAGCTTTCGGACACGCGAATCAGCGCGCGAGCTTCGCCTTCGCATTTGCTGCCTCGCGCACCAGTGCAGGATGCGATTTGGCGAATTTTTTCAGTATCTCACTTCCCTGCGTTAGCGGTTGCGCGGCCTTCGCATAGTCGCCTAGGTCGATCAGGCACTCTGCCAACACCAGCTGCGACTCGGCCGTGCGCCAGTGCTTCTCGCCGAGTCGTTTGAGACTCATCGCCACCGCGCCTTCCATTACCGGGACCGCTTCTTTCGCGCGATGGGTCGCGAGAAGTACGCGCCCCAACCCAATGCGCCCAGGGATGATCCCGCCCTGCGCGTCGGCATTGCTGGTATCCATCTTCGCCAGCGCCCCGGTGAAGAGCGTTTCCGCCTCGGCATACTGCCGCGCCTCCTCCAGCGCGCGCCCCAGATTGATCGACACCACGAGCGTTCCCAAGTCGTCAGGACCTGAAAGCTTCCGATTCATCGCCAATGCCTGACGAAGTAGCACTATCGCGCTATCCGGCCGTCCTTCCAATCGCAGAACAACGGCGATCTCGTTCAGATAGAAGGCGATGCTCACGTGATCGGCTCCATAGAGGCGGCGATCGATCGCCAACGCTTGCTCCAGCAATCGCTGAGCCTCGTCGAACTCGCCACGCTCGCGAACGACTAACGCGAGACTGCTCAAGTTCGAGCTCACGAAATTATGATTTTCGCCAAAAAGCCTTCGATCGATCGCCAGCGCCTCACGCAGCAGCGAGTCCGCCTCGTCCAGTCGTCCCACCTTGAAGAGCATCTGGCCGAGGTCGTTCAGGATCGAGGCAACATTGCGATGATTGCTCCCAAGCGCCTTCCGATCGATCGCCAGAGCCCGACGATAGTGCTGCTCAGCGTTGGCGTAGTCGCCCATACGCTCCTCGGCCTTCGCCATGCGCCGAATCGCCTGCGCAGTGGCCGGATGATTTGGACCAAGCCGATGCTCGCGAATGGCCAATGCCCGTTGAAATTCCCCGATGGCCTCCTTGTTTTCACTTCGCATTAGGAGCAGCTCGCCGAGTGAGACGCGACTGGTCGCAACGGTCAGGTCGCTATCGCCATGCAGCGCGCGACGAATATTCAGCGCCGAGCGGTAGAGCGGTTCCGCACTGGGAAAGTCGTCCTTCTCGTTCAGGAGCTCCGCGAGATGATCGAGGCTCTCCGCCGTCGCATCGCTGTTCTCTCCGAACAGCTTTCGACGAATCGAGAGCGCGCCCCGGAGGAGTGTGTCTGCCTCGGCGAGGCTGTCCTGTCTGGTAAGTACGTCGCCCAATTGGTCCATCGCCGTGGCCACCGCCGCGTTGTCGCGACCGTATAGTGCGTGTCGCTCCGCGAGTGACTTTCGAAGCTCCTTCGTCGCCTTGTCATACACGCCGAGATTCATGTAGACCCCGCCAAGCGCGCCTCGCAGCTCGGCGCGAACGTCAGCCTGATTCGCGAGCGACGTGTCCATTTTATCCGCGCCGCGATCGAGCAGGGCGCGAGCCGTTACATCGCTCGGGAAGCTAGTCGTCTCTATAAACGGATCAGCGGCGCCGAATATGTTCACGAGATACGCCTCGACGGCGACTGCCTTGCTCGCCTCAGTCTCTGCGCGTCCGCGCAGCTTGCGTTCGCGCGCCGCGGCGCCCACGAGCGCGAGGGCGGCGAGCGCAGCAAGTGTCACCTGGAGACGATGACGCCGCACGAACTTGCCGGCGCGATAAGCGAACGAATCGGCGCGCGCACCAACAGGTTCGTGGTTCAAATAGCGTCGAATATCGTCCGCGAACGCACCCACCGTGGAATATCTCTCGCCCGGCTTTTTCTTGAGCGCTTTCGCGACGATGTTGTCGAGGTCGCCGGCGAACGTGCGCTGCAGCCGCTCGGGCGAGGTGCCGCGGGCCGCAGCGAGGCGCTCGATATCCGCGCCCCCGTGGGTGCGATCTCGCGTCCACGCCAGAGACAGCGCCCCGGATTCCGTGTTTACAACGGCGACGACGTGATCGGCCGGAGTCTCCGCGTTCCTGCTCGTCGGATGCATTCCCGCGAGCAGCTCATATAGTATCACGCCGAGACTATACACGTCGGTGGCAATGGTGATCGGCTCGTTTCGAAGCTGTTCCGGCGCCGCGTACCGGTAAGTGAAGGCGCCGCCGCCAGCTGCGGTCAGCTCTCTGGATAGCTCTCCGCCGTCCTCCAACAGCTTTGCGATTCCAAAGTCAAGCAGCTTTACCGTGCCCTGGGCGGACACGAGGATGTTCGCTGGCTTGAGATCGCGATGCACAATGAAATTCGCGTGGGAGTGCGACACCGCGTCGAGCACCTGCTGGAAAAGTCGAAGTCGCGCGTCTATCGGCAACGCGCGCTCATCGCACCACACGTCGATCGGCTGGCCATCGACGTATTCGAGGACCAGATATGGAAGCCCGAAGGGACTAACTCCCGCGTCGAGCAGCCGAGCGATGTTGGGATGCGTGAGACGGGCGAGCGCCGTACCCTCGCGACGAAAGCGCTCCTCTCCAACGGGGCCCGCGACCGCGATGCTCAGAAATTTGATCGCCGCGCCGCCCTCGTAAAGTCCATCGATGCGTTTTGCACGCCACACGGATCCCATGCCGCCTTGCCCGAGCTGCCGCTCGATGACGTAGCCGCCGAACGTCTGGCCCGTAAGCGTCGATGTGGTCGGAAAGCTGGGCGCCTCGCCGTCGCCCAGGAAGTCAGCCCGGTCCATTGTGGTTTCCTGACGCAACAACGCTTCGAGCTCGGCGGCGATCGAGGGATGCTGCGCTCGCTGCGCCGCGAGCCATGCCAGGCGCGCGTCCGTCGGCAACTCGAGCGCCTCATCCAACAGGCGGCTCAGCTCGGGCCAATCCTCGTTGCTGAATCGCGTCATCGTCTTGCCATGTGCGAAGTCACCAGCGTCGTCGTGTCGCAATATGCAGGTGAGGGTGAACAACGGCGAGTGAGGCGCGTCGAGAGCGCTGTGTTCATCGCGACAAGTGGCGGAGCTCTACTGGAGTCAAAAGTCCCCTCGCGCCATCGCGCGCAGCCGCTCTGATCCCGATGAGCCACCTACCGAAAAACGACGAACGGCGACCCTGGTCGCCGTTCAGCATTTCTGGTAATCAAATCGGAAACGCATAATTGCGAGGTGAGCCCACTGCGCCTGGAAGCAGGTGAACCTCGGACCGCACCTTGATCAGGCGTTTTCGCTACGGTCCGGGTTACGAGCTCCAACTTCCTGATGCCCCCGTCGACCCGGGTAGCCGCGTTCGCGCAAAGCGACCTCTGCCAGCTGCTCCAGGCATGCCACTGCCGCCAGGTATTTCGAAGGATTTCATCAAGCGAACGCGGATACGAGC
>JBDTXL010000342.1:0-2278 GCA_040006195.1 Gemmatimonadota bacterium
ATCACGCTGAACACCACGCCGGTGAGCGCGGTCGGCAGTCCCACTCGCACGATCGCGCGGAGGGTCGCGACCGCCGGCGGTCCGAACGCCACCATGCGCCGACGCACGAGAATGACGATGCCGATCAGGAAAGCGACGGAGCGCGAGAAGATCGTCGCGACTGCGGCGCCGGCGATGCCGAGTCGTGGCGCATGGCCAAGGCCGAGAATGAGCACGGGATCGAGCGCGAGCGCGGCGATCACGCATCCGAGCAACAGAAGGAATGGCGTGCGCGTGTCGCCGGCGGCACGGAACGCGGCGTCGATCGCGAAGAAGCCGAAGATGAGCGGCGCGCCGAGCAGGTAGGTGCCGAGGTAATGCTTGCCGAGCGCCGTGACTTCGGGCGGCGTGTGCATGATGCCGAAGAGCGTGTCGAGATTCGCGAATCCGACGAGCGCGAGGAGCACCGCCATTGCGACGGAGAGGAAGAGCGCGTCCGACACCGCGCGCGCCGCCGACCGGTGCTGGCGCGCGCCGTGAAAGCGCGCGGCGACCGCGGTGAGCCCAACGCTCACCATCTCGGCGCACGAGATGAGCATCCATACCCAGAAGATCGACGTCGACACCGCGGCAAGCCCCTGCGGTCCGATGCGCGTACCGACCCAGAATGCATCGACGGTGCCGAAGAGCGTCATGAGCAGCGTCGAGGCGACGGCCGGTAGCGCAACAGCGGCGACGGTGCGCGTGAGCGAGCCGCTCACGAGCGACGTCACCGAGAGATACTCGCCGGTGATCGCGGTCGCGAGGCCGTCGCGAGGATCCATCGGCAACGCGGCCGCCGGGTTGTTATCCGGCGGCCGCGTGTCGACGTGCGAAGGGGGAGGTGCCGCGTTCTTCACGTCTTGATGGCCCCCGCAGCTTCGATGACGCGTGTCGCTATCGAGCTCAACACCTTCGCGGCCGGTGAATCGGGCGACGCTACGAGTATCGGCCTCCCGCTATCGCCGCCCTCGCGCACACCAGCCTCGAGCGGGATCTCGCCGAGTAGCGGCACGTTGAGCTCGTCCGCGAGCGCCTTGCCACCGCCGCTTCCGAACAGCGGCGTCGGCTTGCCGCAATGCGCGCAGAGGAGATAGCTCATGTTCTCGACGATGCCGAGTACGGGCACATTGACGCGCTCGAACATCTTCGCGCCGCGTAGCGCGTCGCCGGTGGAGACGGGCTGCGGAGTGGTCACGATGATCGCGCCGTGCACGTGCGTCGCCTGCACGAGCGAGAGCTGCGCATCGCCAGTACCCGGCGGCATATCGACGAGCAGATAGTCGAGCGTTCCCCAATCGACATCGCGCAGAAACTGCGTGACGATCTTCATCACGATCGGTCCGCGCCAGATCGCGGGCTGATCGCGTTCGATGAGGAAGCCGAGGCTCATCAGCTTCACGCCGTACGCGTTGAGCGTCTGAATGCGATCCCCGACGACCGGCGGCGGCGAGTTGACGCCCATCATGATCGGGATGTTCGGCCCGTAGACATCTGCGTCCATGAGCCCGACGCGCAAACCCTGCTGCGCGAGAGCGACGGCGAGATTCACGGACACTGTCGACTTGCCGACGCCGCCCTTTCCGCTCGAGATGGCGAGAATGCGTCCGAGATTCGGATAGGTGACCGGAGTCGGCGCGGGTGGCACTGCGGCGCGCGGCTTTGGTTCCTGCCCCATCACGGGGAGCGAGCGTCCCTTGGGCGGAGTAAACGCCGGCGGCGGTCCTGCGGGCGCGCGGGACGCCACCGGTGGCACCGCGGAGTTTGCGGACGACTGAGATGGATCGCGCACATCGACGCGCACATCCGAAACGCCATCCACGCGCTCGGCCGCCTGCCGAACTTCGCGCACGAGTGATGCCGGATCCTGCGCATCGAGAAGGATCGTGAAGCGCACGCGTCCCTCTACCGATACGGCGACGTCGCGGATCATCCCGGAGCGAATGACGTCCTCGCTCGTGCGCGGATTGACGACACCCTGTAACGCCTGGGCAATGCGTGTCTGCATTGTCTCTGTCATGCGCCGCTCAGTGCGCGTCGAAGCGTATGGTGCGAATCTCGGGAACTTGCTGGCGCAGATGCGCCTCGATGCCAACCGTGAGATTTTCTGCCGAGAGATCGCAATCGGGGCAGTCGCCAGTGCACCTGATCACGGCGGCGCTGTTCTCCACATCGAATTCGACGAGCTCGATGTCCATCCCCTCAATCGGGAGCAGCGCGCGCATCCCTTCGATCGCTGCACGAATGCGGTCTTCGACGT
>JBDTXL010000343.1:0-5886 GCA_040006195.1 Gemmatimonadota bacterium
AGCGGCAGCATCGGAAAAGCTGTGAGTTCCCGCTTGCACGCTTAGAAATTGCGGGTACGACGTGGCTTGCTGCGTGTTGGAACCAAGCCCAGGATATATCTGTGTGAAATAAACGCGTACAACGCTACCCGGACTTTGAACGCCCTTCGGCGGCCTGAGGAACAGTATATCCGTTACGCTTAGCATGATGAGGGCGATACTAATGCCCAGCGCGAGCGTAACTACGATTGTAGCGGTGAAGGTGGGCCGGCGTATGAGCGCGCGGGCGGCGAGGCGCATGTCGCGATAGAGGGAGTTACTCATTTTCGATCCCCTCAAGCGTGACAATCATTAACGACGCTTGGAACCGCACTTGACGTCGAACGCTATTAATCGGCGCACTCAAATTGGGGGGGTCTACCGTGTGTTCAATTGCGGCGATTCGTGCCATCTCGGGAGCTACGCCAAGAGAACGCTACGACCTTTGTTGAATCCGTTCCTTCCGCAAGATGCCGTTCCGGCTGAGCTGCGTGAGCGTGCTCGAGCGATTCTGTCAAATCGGCTGCAACGTGTGGATCCCTCGCTAGTGCGTGGAAGATCGAGTCATCCTCGTCTTTGCTAGACTGAAATGCACGGACCATGCGTTCAATCGCACGGCGTTCTTTGTCCTTACCTAATGCATCCGATTTCTTTCCAAAGAGCGCATGTGCGAGCCCGAACGCGACTTCACTATCATTTGGTGTCGCCAACTCTTGAGTTGAGACGTCTTGCCGTCGGCCGTTGTTAGGAGTGGGTCCCGCAACTTCATCAGGTGAGGATGCTCGACACCCACTCCAGAGAAAAGTTGCGCAGACGATGCCGCAAATCCCTGCAATCGGTCTTGGATGAAAGAGTCGACGAATGTGCATGATTGTCTCCTATTTCTGAATTGTCAGATTGCGCCATAAAGATGACCAACTCTTCTCTGATTAGCCGCGGTCATCGATTCTTCAGTGTCGAACTTCGTCGAATCAAGTCGGGCAGTGAATCCCCGCCGAGTACGCCGGGAGGCAGCATCATTCCCTGGACAATTAATGTGGGCGTTGCTCGTACGCCCAACTTCTTCCCAAGCTCCTGATCGATACGAATCCGCCGCCCGGCGGCTTCGCTTGTTAAACATCGCCGAAACTCGGCGATGTCTGCAACGCCTGCCTCTCGCGCTAGAATGTCCCAGGGCCGTACGCCAAGCGAGTCTTGCTCTGCAAATAACAAATCTTGCATTGAGTCGAACCGACCCTGCACATTCGCACATTCTGCGGCCATGGCCGCCGTATGTGCGTTCGGATGAATATCTTCCAGCGGATAGTAGTGAAACGAAATCGCAAGCGTGTCACCGAAGATCGCCTGCAACTCACGCAGACGTCCATGAGCGTACGCGCACGCGGGACACTCGAAGTCCGAGAACTCAGCAATCAAAACCGGAGCGTTCGCATTGCCGACCAGAGCGCCGGAACGCCGTACCAGTTGCCAATTGGGAATTGGATGCGCTTTTGGGGCGCTTTCGTAAGCAATAAGTCTTTGAAATGGGTACAGCGCGTTAACTACATAGCCCATCACCAGGATCGCGAGGATTGGAACTGAGGCGGTAAGAAGAAAGCCAGTGACGGTCCTCCCTCGACGCAGAGCACGACCCTTACCGGGGAATGCCATGCTCGCGTTACGATTCCGCGAAACGCGTACATCATCTGTTCGGTCTGAGAGTCGAGTCAATTGTCATCCCGCTTTTTGCCTACAGTGAGACACTTATACGTGAGCCGATATGCACCATTACCGCGCGCGCTATCCGAGAGCAACAGTTGTCCCTGTCGTGCTACGGCAACAGCGGTAGCAAAAAACGGTAACGGAATTCGACAAATCGTTTCCCCACTAGCGGACATAACTTCAACTACCTCGTGCGGAGGATGATATTTCGAGCTCCAGATCGGCTCTGTTTGAAGAGTCGATGCGGTAAGCAAATAGATTCGACCGGCCGAATCCACATCCATTCCGTAAACTATTCGCTGGTAATCAACGTCTGGCGGCATCGGTAATGGCGCTAGCTGAACGACCTTTGGCTGCGGTGGAGTGAAATTGCCCGAGTATGGCAAGTCGAGATGGAGGCGATTATTGACACCCCTAATTTCCACGTGGGGCGAGACCGGCCAGGCAACCGCAAGCGAACCTGACTTCGGATCACGGGCCAGCATTACGTCGTTGCCGAGAAATTGCAGCTTTGCGTGACCATATTGAACGGGCGTACCTATGCTGCCGAGTGCCCGTCCGTCTATGAGGGACGTTTCCTCGATGAGTGAATCGCTTCCAGGGACGAATCGATCGTCGGCGTAGTAATATCGAGAAGAGTAAATGGCGAGATACGCACGCATTCTGTTTGGATCTAGAGCGGCGCTGCTAAAGGGATGCGGTAGCGTAAGTATTCGAATAACCTTGCCATTGAGATCGAAGAAATACGCACGGCTACTCAGTCCGTCAAAAACTACCGCCGTGTCACTTAGCCATTGAAAATCGCTCGGGCTTGTCATTAGCCCAATTGGTGTAGAACGAAAGTCGATGCTCGCGGACAGCGCCGCGTTCAGTCGAATCCTTAAGGAATTGCCGGAGGGGTTGAAAGAGTTCGTTAAAGCCATGGACAGTGCCGGAAAGCCTGTTCCGCCGGACATGATTCGTGCGCTCGCATTGGTGCAGTACCGGGGTAAACGGCCGCAGTCGCCTGACGATTGGCGCTTCTTATATGACGCGATTCGCCGAAGCGTCTCGCGACCATAGCGATGCAGCCTCTCGTCAAGACAAGCACGAGATGAGCGGACGACACCCGAGCGTTGTCGCGCTGCTCGAGACATCTGTCGAGTACGACGCAGCCGACGCAATACGCGCCCGTGCGCGCGAGCTCGTGGCCAGCGCGCGAAGCTTGGGGTGGGAGGGGCCTCCGTTTTCGATGCTGGAGCTTGCATCGGTGCGGCAACTCAGGGTCGACGAGGAGGCGGACCTCAAGGACGATCAGGACGCTTGCGTCGTGCCGGGGCGTGTTCTGCTAAATCGCAGGAAGTCTTCAGCGCGCCGTCGCTACTCGCTAGCGCATGAAATCGTGCACACGCTCTTCCCCGACTATGAGGATGGGATTCGCCGCGTCGGTACTCTTTGGCGACGCCATGGCGATGACTCGGAAGTCGAATTTCTATGCCAAGTAGGTGCGGCGGAATTGCTCTTTCCGCTCGAGGAGTTCACTGCCAGCGTAGTTCGCTTCGGGCTCTCACTGGCGTCCACACTCACATTGGCAACGACCTTTCATGCTTCGGTAGAAGCGTCGGCACGGCGGATTGTCGAGACGTCGGAAACACCGGCTGCCGGTGTACTCCTTCGACCGTTTGATCCCGCGACGAACGAGTGGTCGCGAGTCTTGGCCGGCGACGAGCACGACTCGTACGCGGAGCTGCGCGTGTCCTCCGCTTGGTATAGTCGTTTTGCGCCTGCTCAGATTCCAGTTCGCAGCCGTCCCCCTACTAACGGTTCGGCAATTCGCGCATGGAAAGGCGCGGCCATGGTGCGGCGACGTGGCAAAATCCACGCAGTCGGGGCAGAGTTATGGACTGCGGGCGACCCAGCAGACATCTGGCACTCAGAGAGTATCACACTTCCTGCCGACGGGGGACTCCCTCGCGAGGTGCTCTGTCTGCGCTTTGAAAAGCACCTAGATTCTTCCTAAGCGCTTCAGTGAAGAAATCCACTAAATCCAAAAGCAAGTCCCGCGACATGCCTTTGGCCTCGGCGGCGCAAAGTGCTCTAAGCTGTTGTCCTACAAAGTGGCCAGGGAGGGAATTGAACCCCCGACACGCGGATTTTCAGTCCGCTGCTCTACCAACTGAGCTACCTGGCCAGAAGAGAGCGTAAGCTAGTGTCCCGATTGGGCTTCCTCAAGTCGCCCGGACGCCAATGCTCATACTATAGTACTGCCCCGACCAGATAACGTCACACTCGCGAGGTCCCGTCGTTGAGTCGCTTCTGGCTTTTCATCTCGATCCCTGCCTCAGTCGTCGCGGGATGGCTGTTGGTCAAGACGATCCTGCACCTGATGCGCAGCACACGCGCCGCCGTCGTCGCAACAGTGCCGATTCGCGCCGAGCAGCAGGTCGTCTTCGGCTCGGCCGGCGGCTACGTATGCGTTCAGCATCTCGCGTCCGATCGGCTTCACGATCGTCACTCACGTCATCTCGATCCTCGTGCTCGCGTTCGCATCGCTTGGCTCGATCATCTTCACGCCGCTCCTGTTCGCCGGAAAGATCTAGCCGATTCTGCTCGCCGCGGTGCTACGCGCCGAGCGAATCGCGTCGCGAAGCTCGCGCACGGCGTCCCGCATAGTGGGCTCCGGCATGCGCGCGTAGCCGAGCAACAGAGTGGCGTTCGTGGCGCGCGGAACGAGCCGGTGTTGCGCGAGAATCTCGAGCGTGATCCCGCGATGCCGGGCCTCCTCGAGGATCGCACGCTCATCATCGTCGGCGCTCAGCTCGACCGTGGCGTGTAGTCCCGCGGCGATTCCTTTCACCGTCGCTTCCGGCATCTCGATGGCGAGCGCTGCGATGAGTGCACCGCGTCGCGCGCGATAGCGCAGACGCATGCGTCGCAGATGTCCGTCGATTCCGCCGGTCGCGAAGAGCGTCGCGAGCGCATGCTGCTCGATCCGCGACACGCCAGTGTCCGCGAGCCGCTGCTCCCTCTGCACCGCGGCGAGCATGTGCCGCGGCACGACCATCCATCCGATACGCAGCGCCGGTGCGAGCATCTTGCTCGCAGTGCCGCAGTACACCACGCGCTCCGGCTCGAGCGACTGCAACGCGCCCACCGGCGCGCGATCGTAGCGAAACTCAGCGTCATAGTCATCCTCGATCGCGACCGTATCCCGCGCACGCAGCCACGCGAGTAGCGTGGAGCGACGCGTGCCGCTCATCACGACACCGGTCGGAAACTGGTGCGCGGGAGTGACGAGCACCGCGTCCGCATTCGCGCGCCCGAGCGCTTCCACACGCATCCCATCATCGTCAACGGCGATCGGTACGAGCTTGAGCCCCGACGCGACGATCGCGTCCCATTCGGTGAAGCCCGGATCTTCGACCGCGAGCCGCTTCGCGCCCATCGCAACGAGCGCTCGGCACACGAGCACTCGCGTCTGCGCACAACCGGTCGTGATCACGATCTGCTCCGCGTCGCTCATGACGCCGCGAACGCGGCTGAGATATTCAGCCAGCGCGACCCGCAGCACCTCGGAGCCGTGGAGCTCCCGATCGCCGAAGTCCGCATCGCGCATGGTCGCAAGCGAGTCGCGCATGGCGGCGAGCCATGCGGCACGGGGGAAGGACGAGAGATCGGGGATGCTGGGGAGGAAGTCGTAGCGCACGCCAGGCTCGCGGCGCCGAGCGACCGTAACGCCAGCGCGCGCAACCGCGCCTAGAGTCGGTGTAGGTGCCGCAAGCGAGACGCGGGGCCGAGCGCCTTGGCGGAGAGTGATGTACCCTTCGGCGGCAAGCTGGGCATAGGCATCGACGACTACGGGTCGCGACACTCCGAGCTGTGCCGCAAGACTGCGAGTGGATGGAATCAGCGCGCCGGGCTGCAACTTCCCGTCGTGCACGGCACCGCGAATCTGTCGTTCGATCTGCGGTCCGAGCTTTTCGCCGGCACCGTGTAAAACGCTGATAACCAGTGCTCGTTGTTGACTGGACACATCTTTTGTAGTATGTGTGGCCATGTTGTCCTTACCACTTTGACGGTAGCTTCGCCCTATGTCAAGCGCCACCGCCCCCCGTCCCACCCTGCTCACCCGACCGATGGTGCTCCTCTGCGCCGCCACCTTCGGCGCAATGATCTGCTTCTACCTCC
>JBDTXL010000344.1:0-3624 GCA_040006195.1 Gemmatimonadota bacterium
AGCCGTACATCGCGACGATGCGCGAGCAGTACCTCCTCGCCGCCGCGGAGCGCGACGCGATGGTGAAGGAGCTCACCTCCCAGCGCGAGCGCACCGAGGAGAACGCGCGCACGATCGAGCAGACGCGAGCGGAATTCGCGCTCGCGCTTGACGAGGAGCATCGAACCGCGATGGAGCTGCTCAACCGCGCGTGGAGCTACGTGCAGAGCTATCCGCGCATTCCCGACTCGTGGTCGAGCACTCTCACGCGCGACGCCGGCCCCGCGCACGCTCCATCGGTCCCGGACGACATGCCGCAGCCGAGCACTCGTCGCACCGAGTCGGAGACGCGCATCGAGGTCGAGCGGGAGGCGGATCGCGTGCCCTTCCCCGCGCCCGCCGCCGCTTCCGCTTCCGCTTCCGCGCCTGAGTCGGCACCTGACTCAGCGCCTCCGGGCAAGCACTCCGACTACGATATAGAGGCGGAGCTCGCCGATGCGATCGCCGAGGATCTGGAAGCGAGGAGCTTCGCGCGCAATCGCAAGGCGCGGAAGCCGATCGGAACGGTGAAGCTCGGGAACGAGACCGTCGTCGTATGCGACGATGGATCGACGTGGCGCAAGAGTGAGCGCGGCTGGCGCCAGGTCACGCCACTTCCCGGTACCCCCGTGCTTTCGCGCGAGCCTCGCATCGAGCGCGCGGGCTAACTCACCCTCGCGTCACGCACGTCGCTGCTACGCCGCCGCCGCGCCCGTGAGCTCTGACGTGCAGTTGGGGCATCGCGAAGCCGCCAGTGGAATGTCCATCGCGCAGTACGGACACGGCTTGACCTTCGTGACCAGCGGTGCCTGATTCACACGCACGAGGCGGTTCACCGCGCGCACGATGAGAAAGGCGCAGAAGCCGACGATCAGAAACGATACGACGTTGTTGACGAAGATACCGTAGTTCAGTGTCGTCGCGCCCGCCGCCCTCGCCGCCGCGACCGTCGCGTACGGCCCCGGCACCGCCGCGCCATCCTTGAGCACCGCGAATTTATTGGAGAAGTCGATACCTCCGGTCGCCATGCCGATCGGAGGCATGATCACGTCATCGACCAGCGACTTGATCACAGCGCCGAAGGCCGCGCCGATGATGACGGCAATCGCTAGATCCATCACGTTGCCGCGCAGGATGAACGACTTGAAATCCTTGAGCATTGGAGTCTCCAGGTTGGTGGCGAGCTCGCACGCGCGAGAGCGTCGGAATGCAGCGAATAATGTACGGCATTCGGGGTCCGGCTGGCGATGGCGAGCTAAGCAATATCGGTTTTTACGATGCCTATCGCGCGGCTACTTGACGACGCCGATTGCGCGGCGCATTACAGCAATTCGATTTCCCAACCCGAGGTATCCAATGCCCTCCCCAAATCGTACGCGCGCACTCGTCACGTTCGCCGCCGCGTCGATACTCGCCATCGTCGCCTGCTCCGAGCAGGCGCCCCTCGCACCCAACGTCGACGCGAGCGTCTCCGCCGCATCGCAATCCTCGCTCGCCAGAGTCGGCGCGAGTCGCAGACTCGTCGCACTGC
The DNA here is from genome assembly GCA_040006195.1 of Gemmatimonadota bacterium. Taxonomy (GTDB): domain Bacteria; phylum Gemmatimonadota; class Gemmatimonadetes; order Gemmatimonadales; family Gemmatimonadaceae; genus FEN-1250. The sequence continues at coordinate 1,550 of JBDTXL010000344.1, forward strand.
GCGACGGCCGCCCCGCGGAGGCCGTCGCCGCACGTATTCGCGCGCTCGGCGGCACGATCGCGCGCTCGCACGAAGGAGCTGGGATCATCGTCGCGAGCGGACTCACGGATGCCGCAGCCGCGACGCTCGCGCAGCACGCCGACGTCTCCGATGTTTTACGCGATCGTGTGGTGCAGTGGATCAAGCCGAAAGCGCTGAGGGTTGGCGCGGTTGCGAGCAACGCCACCGCGACGGCGGCCGCACACAGTGGACGGCAGCCCGACGATCAGAGCGGCGCCCAGTTCTTCGACCGGTTCCAGTGGAACATGCGCCAGATCCGCGCGTCCAACGTGTGGCTGCTCAATGATGGACACGGCATGGGCACGACCGTCTGCGATCTCGACACTGGAATCGACCCGACGCATCTCGACCTCGCGGGCAAGGTAGACGTCGGCATCAGCACGTCGATGGTCGTCACCGAGCCGGACATCCTCGACTACAACGGGCACGGCACTTTCGTCTCGAGCCAGATCACCACGAACGGCATCGGCATGGCCTCGGTGGCGCCTGAAGCGAAGCTCTGCCAGGTGAAAGTGCTCGATGAAACGGGATCGGGACTTCTCTCCGATGCGATCGCCGGCGTGATCTACGCGGCCGATGCGAAGGTCGACGTCATCAACATGAGCTTCGGCGCGTACTTCACGCTCCGCGACCCGGACTTCCGCCAGATCAAGCAGGACTTCCAGCGCGCGGTGAACTACGCGCATCGAAAGGGCGTGACCCTCGTGGCCGCCGCCGGCAACGGTGACTTACTCGGCAACGGCATCGATCTCGCCACCGATCAGCGAAGCCTGCTCCAGCTCCCCGCGCAGCTCGAAAACGTGATCAGCGTTGGCGCCACGGCGCCTCACGCGCAGCAGCCGGGTACCTTCGACAACCTCGCGTCCTACTCGAACTACGGTTTCCCCGGAGTCGATGTCTACGCGCCCGGCGGAGATTACACCGAAGGCAGCGTGATCGAGGATCTGATCATTGGCGCGTGCAGTAGCTATTCAAATCCGGCATGTGCCGATGGCAGAACGTATTCGATCGGCGCGGGAACGAGCTTCGCAGCCCCCCTCGTCGCCGGCGAGGCCGCGGTCATCGAGTCGGACACCCGAGGACATAAGGCAGACCTCGACGCCTGCATCCTTCGGAGCGCGGACAAGCTGAGCCGTCGAGTTCCCGACCCGATCTACGGTTTCGGGCGCATCAACGTACTCGCTGGTATTCACTGCAGGCGCATCGACTAGTCAACAAGCGAAGCTGCGGGCGAGCAACGAGCTCGTCCGCAGCGGTCGTGCATCGGCACTGTGATGACGCGCACTATCTCGCTCAGGGCATGGAGCGTGCACCCATGCAGGTGAACTCACCGGGGGTGCAGCACCAACCGGCCGCTACTGCACCGAGCCCTCGTACTCACTCGGCCATGGAGCACTCGCATGCCACTGAAAAACCCCGAGGTCGTATCGATTCTCAACGAGTTGATCGAGACCTGTGAAAATGGAATGCAGGGATTCAAGACCGCGAGCGAAGCGGTAGAAAATCCGAGCGCGAAGGCGCTGTTCGCATCCCGGCTCCCCAACATCGTGCGCGGCGAGTCCGAGCTGAAGGCGGAGGTACGCCGTCTCGGTGGCGATCCGGACCAGCGTGGCACGATCGTCGGCGCGATTCATCGCGGATGGATCGAGCTCAAAGCCGCAGTAACGGGAAAGAACGAGGAGGCAATCGTGATGGAGTGCGAGCGCGGCGAGGAGCACGCGGCGCACGTGTATGAGGAGGCGCTACAAAAGGATCTTCCGCTCGACACGCGAGCGATCGTCGAGCGGCAGTACAGAGGCGTGGTCGAGAACCTCGAGCGCGTCCGCGCGCTGAGCAAGGATTGGTCGGCTGAGTCAACCAGGCCCGCGGCGACGATGGCACCCCGCACTCCGGAAAGCGAGTCGCGCCCCCCGGCGTGACCTCGCAGCACGCGCACAAAACAGTGCCCGCATCGCGATCCCCGCGATGCGGGCATTATCACATCCCCTCTTGCCCCCGCTTCGTGCTTAAAGCTA
>JBDTXL010000345.1:0-1922 GCA_040006195.1 Gemmatimonadota bacterium
GATCACGGTGTCGGAGAGCGACTTCGCGACGCTGCGCGGGCAGAACGACACCGCGGCGACCGAAGTGCGCGCGGCCGAGTTGGCGGTCGTAGGTGCGGATGGCAGCTCACATGCGGCGGTGATGGCGATGGAGGTCGCGGGCGCGGCCGCGAGGGAGCTCGCCGAGCGCCAGCGGCTGCTCGGCGAGCTCACGGTGCACAAGCGACTGCATGATGAGCTCGACCGCGCGTACACCGATCTCCGCACCGACCTGAATTTCCAGCTGCGTCCGGAGCTCTCGGAGCTGGCGAGCGCCTTCCTTTCGGAGCTCACGGACGGGCGTTACGACGAACTGGAGCTCGACGATCAGTACAACATTCTCGTTCACGAGGATGGGCGCCCGAAGCCCGTGATTTCCGGCGGTGAGGAGGATCTGGCGAATCTCGTGCTGCGACTGGCGATTTCGCAGATGATCGCCGAGCGCGCGGGGCAGCCGTTCTCGCTGCTGATCCTCGACGAGATCTTCGGCTCGCTCGATGAGTTGAGGCGTGCGAGCGTGCTCGAGCTGCTGCGCCGCCTCAACGATCGGTTCGAACAGGTCATTCTCATCACGCACATCGATTCGGTGCGCGATATGCTGGACCACGTGATCACGGTGCGCTACGATCCGGAGCAGGGATCGTCGACCGTCGTGCAGCACGATGGCGTTCCGGATGAGCCACTCTTGCCCGACAACAGTCAGATGATGCCGCCGTTCTTCGAAGAAGCAGGAGCTGCGGACTGATGGCGATCGCGAGGCCGTGGCGCGCACCGCGCCCGAACGGACCGTACGCGGCGACGCCGGATGATCACGCGGCGCTCAATCACGTTTTCAGTGAAGCGTTCACGGAGCGCTATCGCCGCGATGGACTCGTCGGCGTGCGCGTGCCCTTTCTCAACCCGGCGATCTGGCGTTATGCGATCGAGGACGCGAACGGCGGCGCGCTGATCTGGCGCGACGAGCGCGACGAGATCGCGGCGTTCAACATCGTGCACTGCTCGGGGCGCGAAGGGTGGATGGGCCCGCTCGCGGTGCGTCCGGATGCGCAGGGCGCGGGGCTGGGGAAGGAGGTCGTGCAGAGCGGCATCGACTGGCTGACGGCGGCGAAGGCGCTGACGATCGGCCTCGAGACGATGCCGCGCACGATGGACAACATCGGCTTCTACTCCGGCCTCGGCTTCCTCCCCGGGCGACTCACCGTCACCGTCACGATCGACTCGGCTCCGGCGAGCGACATGCCGAGCGTCTTCGGGCGGCTGAGCGCGAGCGATAAGGCGGCCGTGCTGATCGAGTGCTGCGAGCTGTCGCAGAGCGTATTGCAGGCGTGCGACTTCACGCGCGAGATCGAGATCACCGATGCGCTGGGACTCGGCGAGACGATTCTCTTTCGCGAGGGCGGGAAGCTCACGGGCTTCGCGCTGTGCCACACGGTGCCGCTCGTGGAGGGGCGCGCGCGAGAGGAGACGCGCGTGCTCAAGTTCGTGCTGGCGAAAGAGACCGGCCTCGCGAGCGCGGTGGCGACGCTCGCGGATTTCGCGCGTCGCGGAGGGACGAGGCGCGTGGCGTTCAGGGTGCAGACTGAGTATGTGGACGCCTATCAGCAGCTGATCGCGATGGGTGGTCGCGTACGCTGGACGGATCTGCGAATGGCGCTCGCGCGATATCCGGAGGGGAGGGCATCGCGCGGACTGTTGTGGAGCAACTGGGAGATCTAGCTCCCTAGAACAGAATGCGCTCCCACGGGCGTCAGCCCCAGAGAAGCCCGCTGAATCTCGCTGAATCGCGTGGAAAGTGTCCCAATTGACGACCCAAAGAATTTGGCCGATGTTCGGGCCCGGCCCGCCCATCGCGTGATCAACGAGCTGACCAGCTCAGCCGAGCTACGACGAGCGCGAATCGATTG
>JBDTXL010000346.1:0-4480 GCA_040006195.1 Gemmatimonadota bacterium
GATTCACACGAACATCCAGTACCAGGGCGGGAGTAGCTCCCCCGAGGTCACCGCGCTCACCGTCTATCAGCGGAAGGTCGGTGTCTGTCGCGACTTTGCGCTTCTCGCCGTCGCCTTCTGTCGCGCGCTCAACATCCCCGCGCGCTACACGTTCGGCTACCTCCCCGATATCGCCGTGGGTGTAGTCGAAGGCGCGATGGACTTTCACGCCTGGTTCGAGGCGTTCATCGGCGGACGCTGGTTCACCTTCGATGCACGCCACAACGTGCCGCGCATCGGCCGCGTAGTGATTGGCTACGGACGCGACGCCGCCGATGTCGCGATGACGACATCGTACGGCGCGCTGCGTCTCGAGCGCATGACCGTCTGGGCCGATGAAGTTCATCCCGAGCTCGCAGACGATGGCTCAGTGCCTCCTCCCCCGGGTCTCAGCGTCTCGGGTGTGGAGAGCGCCGAGCAGTGATGGCAGATGCAGTACTGCAATCGCGTCCAAAAATCGCGCTGCCGCCGGACTGGAGCGAGGTCGCGCGCGTGCGTCATCACGTGGAGCAGGAGTATCGCTACAGCTACTCCGGTCCCGTCACGGACATTCGGCAGCGTCTGATCATGGTGCCGCCATCCACGTACGGCGACCAGCAGCTCGTTTCGCACGAGCTCTTCGTCGACGGCGCGGACAATATTGCGACCCAGTGGGAGATCGACCGCTTCGGAAATTCCGCCTGCCGCGTGCGCGCGTCGCGCGTAGCCGAGTCGGTGCGCTTCGCCGTGGAGTTCGAGGTCGAGCGCACCGCGCCGCCTCAGGCGCAACAGCTCCACGAAAAGTCGACCGTCGACGTTTTCCTGGCGCCGACCGCGCTCACCGCGCCCAACGATCGCATCCGCGAGGCCGGCGCCGCGCTCCTCGTTGCGCTCCCGCATGCGCCCGTGCCCGAGGAGATCGTTCCGCTCGACTCCTACGGGCTGCGTCAGTGGATGCTCGCGATCCTTGCTGGCGAGTGGACGAGCAAGGCGATCAAGTACCAGCACGGGCAGACGGGTGTGCAGACTCCCGCGGCGATGGCGCTCCACCTCGGCGGCGGCGTCTGCCAGGACTACGCGCACATTGCGATCGCCGTACTGCGCAGCGTCGGCGTCCCGGCGCGCTACGTCTCCGGCCACGTGCTCGGTGAAGGCGCACCGCACGCGTGGTTCGAGGCGATCCTTCCCGATCCCGCCAATCCTTCGCGCCTGATCGCGAAGGCGTACGATCCGACGCACAAGCGCTTCCCTGGTATGAGCTACATCACCGTCGCCGTGGGACGCGACTACGCCGATGTCGCACCGACGTCGGGCTCCTACAGCGGAATCGCGGGGAGCAAGCTCGAGCCGAAGAAGGATGCGTGGGTCGTCGACGCGGAGATGGTGGGCGAATGACCGCGACCGAGGCAGAGCGCATCATTCCTGTGTATGATCCAGGCGTCTTCTGGGATGAGATGTTCGAGGCACCGGGATTGGTGCGCGCGCACTACACGACACTCGCGCGCCGCCTCGCCACGCTCAGCTCCGCCGACGTCGCGCGCCGGCAGCGCGCTGCCGAGCTCTCGTTCACGGTTCGCGGAATCACCTTCGCGGTGAATCAGGGTACCGAGGGCGTGGAGAAGATCATGCCTTTCGATCTCATCCCGCGAATCATCCAGGCGGAGGAGTGGACGAAGATCGAGCTCGGCCTCGAGCAGCGGGTGCGCGCTCTCAATTTGTTTTTGCACGACATCTATCACGATCAGCGCATCCTGCGCTCCGGCGTGATTCCGCCAGAGCTCGTGCTCGGCGCTCGCGGCTATCGTCGCGAGTTCCGCCAGGTTGACGTTCCGCTCGGCGTGTACACACACATAGTAGGCAGCGATCTCGTGCGCGATGGCTCCGGCGAGCTGTTGGTGCTCGAGGACAACCTGCGCACGCCGTCGGGTGTGTCGTACGTGGTGGAGAATCGGCGCGTGCTCAAGCGCACGTGGCCGCAGCTCTTTCAGGACTACGATGTTCGCCCCGTCGAAGGCTATCCGCAGGATCTGCTCGACGTGCTGCGCTCCATAGCTCCGCCCACCGCCGAGGATCCGGTGGTCGTGCTGCTCACGCCCGGCGCATTCAACTCGGCGTACTTCGAGCACGCGTTTCTCGCGAAGGCGATGGGCGTCGAGCTCGTGCAGGGCTCCGACCTCTTCGTCGACGACGCGAGCGTATTCATGCGCACGACGGAGGGGCGGAAGCGCGTCGACGTGATCTATCGTCGCGTCGACGATGACTTTCTCGATCCGCTCACCTTCCGCAACGACTCGCTGCTCGGCGTGCCGGGGCTCGTCGCCGCCTATCGGCTGGGACGCGTGAGTCTCGCCAATGCGATCGGAACCGGCGTCGCGGATGACAAGGCGATCTACGCGTACGTTCCCGAGATCATCAAATACTATCTCGGGGAAGAGCCCATCATTGCGAACGTGCCGACCTTCCTGCCCACGCGGCCGAAGGAGCTCGAGTACATTCTGGCGAACATCGACAAGCTCGTGGTCAAGTCGGTGAACGAGAGCGGCGGCTATGGTATGCTCATCGGGCCGCACGCGTCGCAGGCCGACCGCGATCTGTATGCCGAGCGAGTCAAGGCGGATCCGCGCAGCTTCATCGCGCAGCCGACGCTCGCGCTCTCGCGCTCGCCGTGCTGGGACAACGATCATCTCGAGGGGCGGCACATCGATCTTCGTCCCTTCCTGTTGTTCGGACGCGAGGTGAAGGTGCAGCCGGGCGGACTCACGCGCGTGGCGCTCCGGAATGGCTCGCTGGTGGTAAACTCCTCGCAGGGCGGCGGCGGCAAGGATACCTGGGTACTGGCGGGGGGAGGGAGCTGAGATGGCGATGCTCTGTCGTGTGGCCGAGGATGTGTTCTGGATGAGCCGGTACGTCGAGCGGGCCGGCGCCGTGGGGCGCTTGCTCGAGGTGACAGGACATCTGGAGCTCGACGAAGGAGATGCGATCTCGCGGCGCGAGCTGTGGCAGCGGCTCGTGCAGCCGCGAGCCGGTGACGGCGCACTCCCCGAGAGCCTCACGCCGGCGTCGGGCGGGCTCGAGCCGCTTGCGGTGCGCAACTGGCTCGCGCGCGATCTGCGAAATCCGCGCTCGCTCGTCTCGTGCGTGCAGCGGGGACGCACGGCGGCGCGTCGCGTGCGCGAGAGCATCTCGAGCGAGATGTGGGAGGCGATTAATTCGCTGCACCTCTGGCTTGCGGCGGGCGGCGCGGATGCGGCGATGGAGGAGGATTCACATCCCTTCTATCGCCGGATCCTCATCGAGACGCAGTACATCCAGGGGCTGGCCGATGCCACGTTGTCGCACGACGATCCCTGGTATTTCACCTGCCTCGGCAAGTATCTCGAGCGTGCGGACAACGTCGCGCACATGATCACGCTGCAGGCGCACCTGCTCCACGAGCGGAACGACGACGATCAGGTGCGCTGGCTCGCGGTGTTGCGCTCCTGCGGTGCTGCGGAGGCGTATGCGCGCTATTACTCGCTGCGCGTCGACCCGGCGCGTGTGGTGGAATTCATGCTGCTCAATTCCTCCTTCCCGCAAACGGTGCGCTTCAGTCTTCGTCATGCGTGGCATGCGTTGCAGCAGCTGAGCGGATCGCAGCGCGTCGAAGCCGGGCGTGAGGGCGTCACGATCGCCACTCGCTCGCTGGGCTTGCTCAGTGCGCAGCTCGAGCACGCGGCCGTCGACGAGATTCTCGAGAGCGGATTGCAGAGCTACCTCGCGACACTGCAAAAGAACATTGCCCGCGTATGTGATCAAGTGACGCGCGTCTATCTGCGAGACGAGCCGCAGCCGGGCCGCGTGGTCGCGGTGGCGCGCGCGGCGATGCTGATGGCCGAGCAGCAGCAACAGCAGCAGGCGGAGCAGCAGTGAAAGTCAAGCTCGAGCACGTCACGCGACTCGACTACAGCACCGATGTCGTCGAAGGCGTGATGGACGTGCGACTCGGGCCGCTCTCCGATGCGGACCAGCGCTGGGATGTGTTCACGATCACCGTGAGCCCGAACGGCTCGGTGCGCCGCTACACCGACGGCTTCGGCAATCGCGCACATCTCGTGACCGTGGCGAAGCCGCATCGGATGCTCGAGGTCGTCACCCGCTGCGATGTCGTGACTACGCTCGAGGATCCGTTCTCTTCGCCGATGCAGCGTCCGCGGCCGCTCACGCCCTCGGAGCTCGCCGACTATCTGCAGCCGTCGGCGCTCGTGCCGGTGAGCCCGGAGCTCGCCGCGCTGGCGGAGCCCTTTCGCCCGACGTCGCCGGACGGAACGTTCGAGGCGGTGCGGCAACTCTCGAAGTTCATTCACGACGAGTTCAAGTACACGAAGAACGTGACGACTGTGGCGACGACCGTACACGACGTCCTTCGCCAGCGGAGCGGCGTGTGCCAGGACTTCGCGCATCTGCTCATCGGACTCTGTCGCTC
>JBDTXL010000347.1:0-3732 GCA_040006195.1 Gemmatimonadota bacterium
ATGATCTACAATCCGGAAGTGCGCATCAACCCGCCGCTCGTCATCAGCGAGGAGCTGGCGATGGAAGCACTCGCCATCACCGAGGACATTCTCCGCGAAACCGCGGACTCGCTCGCACGGTGAGCATCAACGCTTCGACGACCGCGTCGCCTTCGGGGGACGCGGTCGTCGCATCACTGCCCGCACGAAAATATCGCGGCGCAGTGATCGGCCTCGGCGGCGTCGCGCGCGGATCGCACATCCCCGGCTTCCTGCACGACGAGGCCACGCGGAATCGTCTCGAGATCGTCGCAACGGTGGATGCATCGCCGTCGGCCGTGCCGCTCGATGGCGTGCCGCAGCTCGAGTCGCGCGATGATCTCCGGCTGATCGAGGACGTCGATTTCGTCGACATCTGCACACCGACGTCGTCGCATCTCGATCTCACCATCTGGGCGCTCGAGCACGGCTATCACGTGCTCTGCGAAAAGCCCGTCGCGCTCACCACCGCCGAGGCGCGGCGCATTGCCGATGCGTCGCGCGAATCGGGGCGCGTCGTGATGCCTTGCCATCAGTATCGCTACAACCCGGTGTGGGTACAGCTGCGGAAATGGCTCGCCGAGGGAGCGATCGGGCGCTGGCATCTCGCGGAGCTGCACGTCTACCGGCTCATGGCCGATCGCGGCACGAGCGCGGACTCGACGCCATGGCGCGGCTTGCGCGCGGATGCGGGCGGAGGAATTCTGCTCGACCACGGTACGCACCTGATCTATTCGATGCTCGACACGGCTGGCGTGCCGCCTCGCGTGCGCGCGTGGACCGGACTCCTCCAGCACCAGGACTACGACGTCGAGGACAGCGCTCATCTGCTGTTCGAATATCCCCAGCGTCTCGGCGTCATGTTCCTCACGTGGGCGGCGCGGCATCGCGAGACGCACATTCGCTTCATTGGCGACGGCGGCTCGATCGATTGGATCGGTGGTGTGCTCAGGCTCGAGCGCGGTGGCGCGGTGGAGGAGTTCGACTACTCTGCGCAGCTGGACAAGTCGGCCTATCCGGCGTGGTTCGCAGCCTTGTTCAACGCATTCGCGAACGCGATGGATGCCAACGATCTGGCGCCGTCGTTGATCGATATCACCAATGTCGCCGCCGTGCTCGAGGGTGCGTACGAATCCGCGCGCAGCGGAGCCGCTCAGGAGATTCAGCAACGGTAGCCAGCAACTGCTGGGGTCGCTCTACTTGCGGTTTTGGGTGAGTTGTCCCATGCTCTTGCCGCGAACGAGACTCGTGTGTGATGTAAATCACATCGCACATTGAAAAACGAAAGTCGCTGGCTCACCCTCTCGAACGAGTTGCTCATGGCGGACATGCTCCAGGAGCAGTCCACTGATGAATGCCGGTGCGCGTGTCATCGCGCCGGAGCCGTCGTCATGCACGTCCTCGAGTGCTGCCGACGTTGTCCGCGTTGCGCGCGATCGGTAACCTCCGCGCGTTTCGCCACGCATGTTGCTTCGTGCCGCCCGGGAAGCGGGGTGCGCGATCGCGACGTCTCGACGCCGCCACCAGCTTGAGCTAGCGCGACACCGCGATCTCGAGCGCGCGTTTTTCGTACTCGGCGCGCGCGCGGGAGATGAGGTCGATCACCGACGCCTTCTCGGCCGCGCTGTTCCACCCCTGGTGCCTCTCGGCGCCTTCGCGGAGCCTGTCGACCCAGTCGATGAAAAAGCGCGCATCGTCGGGTGAGCGCGGTGGAATTCCGGCGACCGTGAGATAGACGGGGCTCGTCGTGGCGAAGGGATAGATGTCGAGGATCGGCGGGGACGCATGCTCGCTCCACGCGCGCAGCGTGATCCAGCCGCTCTTATCGACGGGAACACTCACCGTCGTCGATGCGCTCTTGCGATCGGCGGACATCGGAATGGTCGCGACGACCCTGCCGTTCTGCACGAGCTCAAGATGCTCGACTGGGACGATGGAGTGCATCGATGCACGCACACTCATCGTGTGCGTGCCGAGTGTGAACGGGATCTCATCGCCCGGCTCCTTGCCGTTCACGATGAGCGAGAGCAGCGGGCCGTTCGTCGCGAACGTCCTTCCCGCCTTGATCGCGCGCATCCAGCTCGCATGATCCAGCTTCGCGCCCGTGTGCACGTACACTCGGTTCATGCCGACGGGCCCGCGCAGCGACGCGAAGTTGGTCATCGCATCGGTTCCGGCGCCGGCCGGGATTCTGAAGCCGCAGTTGAGCAGCCGATACCACACCGCGGCCGTGGAGCGATGATCGGCGAAGGCGACGATCTCCATGTAGTCGACCTTCCCGAGTGCGACGTCCACCGGGAGCTCGCTCTTGACGCGCGAGATGGTGTCCTCGGGATCCGGCATCTCGTCATACGGATGCACGTAACCGGTGATGGCACCCTGCGCGTGGGCCAGATCGAAGACGTTCGCGTTCGCGGGATAGAGACTTCCTGCCGGTGTGTTCGCGTAGGCGGCGTAGCCGGGAAGGATGATGTTCTTCGTCAGCCCGAGCAAGCCGCTGTGACCCCAGTAGCTGGTGTGAAACTCCTGCCCGTGCACGATGAGCGTCGATGGCGTCGAAGCCTTGTCGGGCACGCCGTTCGCGAAGTACGAGATATCGGGAACACGCTGCTCCTTGTTTACGATCAACTCCTCGACGACGTGCAGATCCTCCGCGCGCGCCATGAATGCGAGCTGAGTCGGCGCCGTGCGATAGTTGCCGCCGTAATTCATGTGTACGTGAAGATCGCCGCTCATCCAGCCCTGCGCGGGAAGATTCACGAGTCGGTGCATGACGACGTGCACCGTCTTCGCCCCTTTCGCGCTCACCTGCACCGCCCGGCTTTCGACCGCGTACTCGAGCCCGCGCGTGACCTCGATGGTCATCGCGCCCGTGGGCACGATGAGCGTGGAGGTTCCCGATGTGTGGTAGTAGCCGACCTCGAAGTGCCGCTCGCTCCGATCGAACGAATCATCCGCGTGCATCAGCGCGGTGGACGGCGCCCAGCTCCGGCCATCCGCTCCCGTAACCGAGACGCGCGCATCGAGCGCGCGCCCCGCGTCATCGGTCACACGCACCGTCAACGAACCGACCGGCTCGAGAAACTTCATGGTCTTCGCCTCGATCTTTCGCTTCGCCGCGCCGGGCATATCGAGCGTCCAGAGCGCCGTATTCCCACCCTCGTTCGAGATGTACGCAATGTGCCGCGCATCGTGCGACCACCGCGGGCTCGTCGCGTCGAACGCGCCGTACGTGAGCTCGAGCGGAACGCCGCCGTCGCTCGTCATGAGCCACAGTTGATTGAACTGCGTGCCGACGTATGAGCTGAAGACGATACGCTTTCCATCCGGCGACCAATCGGGGCGCGCCTTCCACGTCGTTTCCTCGAAGTGGATCATCCGCATCGAGTCGCTCGGCTCCGCCTTCATCCGCCAGAAGCCGCCCGTTCCCCAGATCTCGCCGCGATTCGATATCACGATCAGCTCCTTCCCGTCCGGCGACCACGTCGGCGAGAGGTAGTGATCGTAAACGCCGTAATAGTAGCGCGGGAGCTTGCTGTCACGATCCGTCGTGATTCGCTTCGGCTCCGCGCCGCGCCCGTCGCGAACATCCATCGTGTACACGTGCCATCGCCCCTCGAACTGCGTGCTGACGAACGCCAGCCGCGCACCGTCGGGCGACCATCGCGGCTCGAGATTCACCGCATGATTACTCGTGAGCGGAATGACCTTTCC
>JBDTXL010000348.1:0-4582 GCA_040006195.1 Gemmatimonadota bacterium
CCGACGATCAGCGTGTCGATGTTCATCTCGACCGCTTCGCGCAGCGTGTCGGCCGATGCGCCCGCGCCGGTGCAGACGGCCCAGCGCTTCGTCAGACGTCCAGTCTCAGCTGGAGAGCAGCGTGCGCTCCCTCCCCAACGCTGGGCCATCGCTCCCGCGCGCGCGAGCAGCTCGCTCGTGGGGATGTCGTCGTCGCCGCGGACGCCGCAGTCGATCGACTCATAGCGGGCGAAGCCGGCGGAGGGGGTGAGGCCGAGCTCACGGGCGAGGAGTACGCTGTTGCCGATCACCGGGTGCGCGTCGAGCGGGAGGTGGGAGGAGTAGAGACCCATGCTCGATGTGAGCAGCGAGTGGATGCGGCGGTAGTACGGGCCGCGGATGGGTTGGAGCCCGCCCCAGAAGAGCCCGTGGTGCACGATGAGGAGGTTGGCGCCGGCGTCGCGAGCGAGGCGAATCGTGCGCTCGCGCAGGTCGACTGCTGCTGCCACCTTCACGATCTCGGCGTCGGTCTCCACCTGGATTCCGTTGATCGCCTGCGGGTAATCGGGGATGCGGGCGGTGTCGAGAAGCGAGTCGAGCTCAAAGGCGATCCGTGCGAGGGTCGTCAAATGGGGAGCCTGGAAACTGAATTCCCGCGTGTGGATAACTGTGGAGAACATGCGCGGCGCGATGTAAATATTGGTGATAACACAATATAGGTCAACATCTTACTGAGATGTGTAGAACTGCGACGTGTGGCGAAATGCCATGCGGCCCGGAGTCTTCACTAGCGTTCGGTGAGGCGTGCTGGTTATCGAAGCACTGCCACGGGCGACGGGTGGATCTGTTCGTCGGCGCCGGGCTCCTTCGCATCGGCGATGCGGACGCTGCCGTTGATGCGACCGCCTTCGATCACGGCGAGTGCGCGGGTGTTGATGTCGCCGATGATTACGGAGGTGCCCTGCACTTCCACGCGATCCGACGCGTTGATGGTGCCTTGCACGCGTCCGCCGATGACGGCTTCGCGAGTGTTGATGTCGCCGAGTACTTCGCCTTGGCGGCCGACGAGAACTTGTCGCGCTGCGCGGATGCCGCCTTCGACGCGTCCTTCGATCTTGACGACGCCGTCGGTGTCGATGTCGCCCAGGATCTTGGTGCCGGCGGCGATGATCGAGAGTGCATTGCTGTTGGCGGGGAGGTTCTTGTTGTCGTCCATTCCCTTGGAGTCCTTATTGAAGATCGCCATGACCCGGTCCCTTTTTGATGACTGATGAGGCGTCGATCGCGACGCCATGACGTCGCACCTCGAAGTGCAGATGCGGCTCGAGAGTGCCTGGAGTGTTACCGGAGAGTGCGATCACGGTGCCGGCCGCAACGCGCTGGCCTTTGGAGACACGCACTTCGTTCGCGCCGGCGTAGACGGTTTCGTAACCGGAGCGGTGAGAAATTCGAATCAGCTTTCCGAGCGTCGAATCGTCCGCGACTTCGACGACTGAGCCTGCGCCTGCGGCACGAACTTCGGTGCCTGATGGAACGGCGATCTCGAGCGCTTTGGTGTCGGAGGCGAGGAGCGTTCCCGCCATGGGAAGCGGCCATTCGTCGGGGCGTACGACGACCGTGTCGACGGGCGCGGTGGTCCGGGGCGCGGCGAGGGCGGCGGAGGTGGTCGCGGTGATGGGAGCAGCTGCGGCGATTCTGGCTTTGGTCGAATCGCCGAGTGGCGTCATCGAGGAGCTGCCCATCATGTGCTGGACTTGCTGAAAGCGGGACGCGAGCTCGTTCAATGAATGTTGCAGCGTGTCGACGCGGGCGACGTCGAGCTGGAGGCGCGCGACCTTGCGAGTGAGGAGTGGGACGCGTGCGGCTTGCGCGGCGAGAAAGAACCAGCTGATGGCGCCGAAGATGATGAGGGAGCCGAGGACGATGGCGCCGGTGCGAAAAAGTCTGACTTGGCGCTGCGTGAAGATGATCGTGCGGTTCGCGAGTCCGCTTTCGCGCTGCACGTGAATGATCATCGCGCCTGCGTGTGGCGTGTAGATGTTTCCGTATCCGCGTTCGCCGGTTTTTTCTTTTTCCTCAGCCATCAAATCCGCTCACGAGATGCAAGCACGAGGTCGAGCACGCGCTCGAGGTCATCACTCGAATAAAACGCAATTTCGATTGTGCCTCGCTCGTGCTCGCCGACGGAGATGGTCACGTCGGTTTGGAGATGACGGCGAAGCTCGTCCTGTAGACGCTTGAGCTCCGCATTCAGTCCCGAAGCTCTTTGCGAGCGCTTCTGTTTGGAGCTGCGCGGTGGCGATGGCGGAGTAGTTGCGCGAGCGCGCTGCTCGACATCGCGGACGGTGAGACCCTTGGCGATAATCTCGCGAGCGAGCTCGAGCATGTCGCGCTGGTTGGGGACCGCGAGAAGGGCGCGGGCGTGACCGACGGTGAGCTGTCCGTCGCGCACCATCGTGCGTATTGTTTGCGGTAAGTTCAAAAGCCGCAACATGTTAGCTACTGTCGACCGATCCTTCCCCACGATCTCGGCGACTTCCTGCTGGGTGAGGGAGAAGTCCGCGACGAGGCGCTGGTAGCCTTCCCCTTCCTCGATCGGATTGAGATCGGCGCGCTGGAGGTTCTCGACTAGTGCCATGGTGAGGAGTGCACGGTCATCGATTTCCTTTAGCACCGCTTGAATGCGAGTCCAGCCGATTCTGGCGGCTGCGCGCAGTCGTCGCTCGCCAGCGATGAGCTCGTAGCCGATGCCGGTTGGAGACTTTCGCACCGTTATCGCCTGTAGCAACCCGTTCGTCCGGAGGCTCGCCTCCAACTCGGCCAGCTCCTCCTGGCGGAATTCCTTTCGAGGCTGAAATGGGTTCGGGCGAATTTCAGCGATCAAGAGCGAGAGGAGTGCGTCGCCAGACTCCGGCACGCGGGCGACCGCCGCTGCCGCAACGGGGCGCGCCGCGAGGAGGGCATCAAGCCCGCGACCCAGGCGCCTTGGCTTATCAGTTGACATGCGCTGGCGTTGGCGGAGAGGATGGGATGAGAGCACTCGAGGGCGAAATCACTGCGTGACACGATGCTCGGCTTCAGGAATCGATGCGGTGATGCCTTCCGCAGCGTGATCCGCCACAACGGCGACGTCTCGCCGCACCATCTCTCTCGCTACACTGAGATAGGCCTGGGCGCCAGCCGAAGCAATGTCATAGAGCACAATTGGCTTCCCAAAGCTCGGGGCCTCCGCTAGGCGCACGTTGCGTGGAATAATTGTTTCGAAAACTTTCGAGCCGAAGTATTCGCGGGCGTCGGTGACGACTTGGCGAGAGAGATTGAGGCGGGCGTCGTACATGGTGAGGAGCACGCCATCAATCGCCAGATCTGGATTTACGCTCTGCTGGATGCGGTTAATCGTGTTCAGGAGCTGCGAAAGCCCCTCGAGGGCGTAGTACTCGCACTGCACCGGGATAAGGACCGCATCCGCGGCGGCGAGCATGTTGATCGTGAGAAGGCCAAGGGATGGGGGGCAGTCGATGAGGATGTAGTCGTAGCGGTCACGGATTGGAGCAATCGCTTCGCGCATTGCGAGCGCACGATTCGGACGGTCGATTAGCTCGACTTCGGCGCCGGCGAGGTCCGGCGTGGCGGGCGCGACGTCCAGATGCGCGAACTGAATTGCGCGAAGGATGACGTTGTCGAGGGAGCGTTGGCCAATGAGGGCATCGTAGACCGTGCTCGCGAGCACTTCACCCGCTAGGCCGATGCCGCTGGTCGCGTTACCCTGCGGATCCCCGTCGATGAGCAGGGTACGCTGCTCGGCGACCGCCAGACTCGCTGCCAGATTCACCGCGGTGGTGGTTTTCCCAACCCCGCCCTTTTGGTTCGCAATAGCAATAACTCTCGCCACGCACGCTCGGGGTCCGGGTGAAGCGAGGAATATAGACCCTGCCGAGCGGCAGGGCCATGAGTGTTTCACGTGGAACGGCAAAAGGCTGCGTATTAGTAACCGTCTAATTGTGGATAATTTCCGCCATATAGCCATGGGTCGCATCTTCTACGATCATGCCGCTTCTGCCACAGAAAGTAATCTATTTCGCGACAGTAAGCAGACGCCAACGCGCCGAAACTCCAACATTCAACGCAGTCTCACCCACGCTCACCGGCGTCGATTTCGCCGCCGATGCGCTCATTCGATACATCGGCTGCGGACCCGCGTCGCTCGAGCCTCCTGTCGTCAACTCCATCAACTCACCCAGTGCACCGCCCGCCGCCTGCGCCAGGACCGTCGCATCCGTCAACGCCTGTTTGTACGCATCCGCCAACGCCACCCGCCTCAGCGAGTCAGGCGACGACGAGTGAAAGTCCAACGAGCTGATGTCGTTCGCCCCCTTCGCTATCGCCGCATCGATCAACGCCCCCACCTGCTCGACCTTCTTCACCTCCACCCGCACCGTATTCGTCGCCACATACCCCGCTATCCTCGGCCCCTTGTCACCGGCCTGCGGATTGTAGACCTGCTCGGCGTTCAGACTGTAGTTCACCGTCGAGATCTGCTCCGCCGCAATCCCCTGCGCCCTGATCGCGTCGATCACCGCCCGCTGCTTCACCGCGTTGTCCG
>JBDTXL010000349.1:0-3284 GCA_040006195.1 Gemmatimonadota bacterium
CGTGGCCGAGCGAGTCGTTGACGGACTTGAAGTTGTCGAGATCGAGGAAGATCACAGCGACCGTTTGCGAGCGGCGGCGCGCGAGCGCGAGCGCATGCGTCACGCGGTCGAGAAAGAGCGCGCGATTGGCGAGGCCGGTGAGCGTGTCGTGAAACGCCTGATGCGTGAGCTCGGCCTGGAGCGCCTTCCGCTCGCTGATGTCGCGCGTGTTGAGCACGATCCCGCGTACCGTGGGCTCGTCGAGCAGATTGGTCCCGATCACCTCGACGTCGCGCCAGCCGCCATCGCGATGCCGAATGCGCCACTCTGCCAGCGTCGTCGTGGCGCCTCGCGGCAGCACCGACGTGAAGAAGCTGAGCGTGCGCGAAACGTCATCGGGGTGCACCAGCTCCGCGAGCCGCTTCCCCTCGATCTCACCGGGGAGATAGCCGAAGATCTGCGCAATGGTGGGGCTCACGTAGCGCACGACGGTGTCGGAATCGACGATCGTGATCACGTCCGACGAGTGCTGTACCAGCGCCTCGAATCGTGCTTCGTTTTCGCGCTTGGACTGTTCGGAGAGCAGGCGCACGTTCTCGCGCACGGCAGCGATCTGTCGAACGACGACGAGCGCAGTGATCAGGATGCCGCCGATGGCGAGTACGCTCATCGGCTCGGGCCAGCGACGCACGGCGACGACGCCGAGCAGCGCGTAGCTGAGCACCACGCCCATGTACGGCAGGTATGTGAACGGCTGCGAGCGTGCGCCATCTCGCTCGTCGGCGACAATCGGCGGCTTCCAGAAATAGCGCGCGAGCCCACTCGTGATCACGATGTACGAGACGAGGTACGTCGCGTCCGTCCAGCTCACCTTCCCCCACCCTTCCTGCAGAATCGTCAGATCGTTCGCGAGATCGGACAGCAG
This sequence comes from Gemmatimonadota bacterium, assembly GCA_040006195.1. Lineage (GTDB taxonomy): Bacteria > Gemmatimonadota > Gemmatimonadetes > Gemmatimonadales > Gemmatimonadaceae > FEN-1250. The sequence goes on from JBDTXL010000349.1 coordinate 905, forward strand.
GTAGATGACGAGGCCGGTGAGCAGCACCGTCGAGGCCCCGGGAAACTGCTGCGAGGGGCGACGGAGAAAAACAGTGACGACGCCAAGCAGCAGCAGCATTGACGCAATCGGATACGCGAGCCCGAAGAAGGTGCCCCAGAATCCGTCGAGCTCGTACGTGCGGGTGGGGATGATGACCAGATACCAGATCGCCAATCCACCGGCGACGATCACCGTTGCGGCATCGAGCAGGAACTTGCGGTACTCGTTCGACACGCGGCGCGCGAGCGGGAACGACAGAAGCCCCGCGAGTCCGAGCACGTACAGCCCGAAGTACAGGATGTTGGTCCACGCGGAGAGCGGATTCCCGTTCTCCATGAACTTGAGATGGAATGCGGTGACATTGCCGAGCAGCACGCTCGTGAACGCGAGTCCGATGAACAAGAGAGCGCGGCGGATGCGGGCATCGGTGTCGACACGCCTGCTCGCGCGAAGGGCGAGCACCGCGGCGCCCGCGTTCATGGGGACGAACGCGACGGCTCGCAGTACATGCGACCAGGTGCTGTCCCGCGCGATGCTCATGAGCCCGAGGTAGATGAGGGCGTAGAGCCCGAGCAGTACGGAGAGTGCATTACCCCAGTCGGCTACCCACGCGCTGAGTCGGGGGTTCGCGCGTGTGGCGCCTTCGTTCGGGTGCATGCTGTGTAGACGCGACTAAGTCGACATCGTTTCGCGCCACAGCTCTCATTGATAGAGCCTTCTAACCGAATCTCGGGGACAAATGACCCGAGCCGGCCCATGCAGCGGGCCGGCTCGGGTGGAGCCCTGAAAACCGGGGCGGACTATGGGCGATACGGCGACGCGCCACCCCTCATTCCGCCCATTCCGTAGCCGAATCCGAGCAGTCCCACCACCCAGAAGATCACGAACATGACGACGATCGTGACGATGATGACGACGACCGTGTAGCCGAGCGCTTTGTCCTGCGGCGCCTTCATGAGAACGGGAAGGCCGAGATAGAGCAGATAGAGACTGTAGAGCCCGAAAAGCGCACCAATGATGCTGAGCGCCGGGATGAGCGAGAAGACTCCACCGACCCACGCTGCCGTGTAGGCATAGGCGACGACCTTGAGCGCCTGCACCGGATTCTTCGTCCCACCGAACGAGGGCGCGAGCGCATCGACGACGAGCGACACGACATAGATCGAGACGAGACCGAGCACGTAGAAGACGACGGCGCTCGTGAGCGCTGAGCCCATCGGGGTTTTGTAGCTACCGCCGACGAACGGGATGCTGATGCCGATCAGCGCCATGCCGATCGCTTGGCAGATCGCGGGAATCGCGGACAACGGGGCGATATAGCCTGCATACAGCGAGCTGACGGTGGCAGGCTCGGCATCGATCACCTGCCACTCGCTGCGCGGCGATAGAAGCATATTTTTTACGCGATCGACCAGCGCCATGGTTCGCTCCGTTGAAATGGGATGCTGGATCTTACGCGCGCAGGCGGCGAGCGGAAGATGCGCGCGTATGTGAGATACGCGGCCAACAACCCATTCTTCTCAACGGCTCGTGCTGGTGGAGCCCTACTGCGTGATGGAGATCCCGTCCGCGAGCCTGAGCGAGACTCGGCCGCCCTGGGGGATGCAGGCCCCGATGCCGATCCCCTTGGCGCTCGGCGCCGCGTTGAACTCGGTATGTGCGGTCGCGGTACCGGCGGCAGGAATGGCCTTCCCGCCCACATCAATCGATACACCCTTGGCGGTGATGAACGTCGGCGCCTTGCCAATGACGACACTCAGGATCACCTGCGTACCAACGGGGAGTGTAACACCGTTGCTTCCGCTGACGGGACTCACCGTCGTGGTGGTGAACTTGTCGCCGTCGGCGCTGCCGTTGCTGCACACGCGTGAGCCGCTCGCGAGCTCGAGGGTGGTGCCGGGGCCGATGGAACCGGTTTTGGCGACGGGAGCAGGCGGCGGGGCGGGCGCCGGCGCTGGTGCGGGCGCAGGAGCCGGGGTGGCGGCGGGCGGAGTGGCCGCGGGTGCGGCGGGCTTCGGGACGGGCGCGGCCGCGGGCTCGCTACGCGCGCGCGGAGGCTCCGTGCGTGCGGGCTCGCGGCGCGCGGGCCGCTGCTGCGAGGTGCCCATCGGTGCAGTTGCCGGCGCGACAACGGGCGCCGGCGTGTCCGTCTTCGAGTGAAAGACCCCGAGCTGGCTGAGCCCCGTGACCGCGGCCGTGATCGATCCGACGAGCGCTGCCGTTGCCGTGAGATATCCGGGCGCCGTATGAAACCACTTCTGCTGGGGCTTTTGCTCGTCTGCCATGCGCTCGCCTCTGTGCCGGGTTCGAAGATTCCGTCGTGAATTCTATGGTACGCAAAGGGTGACTCGCAACGCGT
>JBDTXL010000350.1:0-5209 GCA_040006195.1 Gemmatimonadota bacterium
AAGGCGTCGCGGATCGAGAGCTCTTCCTCGTACACCCAGTCGCTCGTGCCGTTGATGATCATGTCGCTGCCGTCGTTCGTCAGCGCATGCTCCTCATGCGTCGCCAGATCGGTGACGAACAGGTTGTTCGCGCGCCCGAACGCGACGCGGTTGCCGTCCGGCGAGAACTTCGCGAACAGCTGCAGCCCCGGCGCCGCGGACAGCGGCGTGACGTGCCCGCTCGCGACATCGAGCACGTCGTATACACCACGCGTGTTCTGCCGCCACACGCGAACCGAGTTGTGGAAGAGCAGAATCTTCGCGCCGTCTTGCGAGATGACGATGCTCTCTACCTTGAGCGGCACGCCATTCGACGACAGCGACCGAGCCGTAGCGATCACGTTCGAGGCGCCGGTCTTAGCGTTCACCCGAACAACCTCGTCGCCGACTCCCGAATCCGGGCGCAGATCGAGGTAGGCGCTTCCATCCGCGAGCCACTGCGGGTCGGGGAGCCGGGCGCTGGCGAATGCGCCATGTGTGATGGCGTCCACGGTCAGCTCGGAGCCGCTCTGAGCGGCGACCGGCGCAGACGCGGCGAACAGCACTACGGAGAGAGCGAGAGTTGTGCGCATTTCGGGGGAGGAGAAGACGAGGAATTTTATCGGCGGGTCGGCCGAGCGGATAGGTCGCGGTCGGCATTGCGCTCGCTCAGCTCCCGGGCGATGTTCGCGCATCCTCGAAAGGAGCTTCTGATGCAACAGGCTTTTACAACGACGACCTTCACCATCGAAGGCTATCGTGTCACCCGCTCACTCGGCGTCGTACGGGGAATCATCGTGCGATCGCGATCGATCATCGGAAACTTTGGCGCGGCGCTGCAGACGCTCGTGGGAGGCAACATCACGATCTACACGCAGCTCTGCGAGAAGGCCCGCAATGACGCCTTCGACCTCATGATGGGACACGCTGCGGCGCTCGGCGCGAACGCCGTGATTGGCGTGCGCTATGACGCGACCGAGATCGCGGCCGGCGTGAGTGAAGTGCTCTGTTACGGCACGGCGGTGGTGGTCGAGCAGCAGATGTGAAACGCGCAGCCCGCCGGTGGTTCTGGCGAGCTGCGCGTTCGATACTGATGAGCGGATCCTGACTTTTTACGAGCCGGTGCAGGGGTTGGGGTCGTTGGGGTTGCGGAAGCCCACGATTCCGACGCCGCTCACCACGTCGCCGCCATGTTGCAGCTGCTCGGCGGCGGTGGGCGTGTTGGGGTTGGTATTCTCTTCCGCGGCCCCGTAGTACAGCCGGCCCGGAATCGCGTTCCCGAATGTCGGGCTCGAGAACGGTGTGAGCGCTGGGAGGCACGTGCGCTTGTAGTCACTCCACACTTCGATGTTCTGGAAGAGAGCGACGTACTTCTCAGTCATGATCGATTGCAGCGTGGCGACGAGCGGTGTGAGGCCGTTGCTCGTGCGCTCCTGATCGAGAAACGGTTGGGCCGCCGCGGCGCCGTGAAGAGCGAAATTCGCCTCGGCGAGGATCAGCGAGTTCTCGTCGCTGGTGACTACCGGCTGGCGAAATCCGGGATCATCACGAAGCCCCTTGAGCCCCGACACGCCGTTCGGACTAACGGCTCCGTTCACGTCGACGCCGCCATACAAGCCGCTCGGCGTCTTGCCAAAATACTGGGCACGTCGCGGATCGTTCTGCGCATTCATGATGTTCACGAGCGTCGCGCCGGCGACGATGTCGTCGCCGAAGCCCGAGTTCACCTGGAACTGATACCACACGTTGCGCTCAAAGGTCGCCGTCGTGTGAAACGTGTTGAAGTCACCGGCGTGCGTCGCGATGCCGCTCGTTGCAGCAGTGATCGCGTCCTGATACTTGGTGGCGCCGACCGCTTCGACCTGATGCAGGTAGTAGCGCGCCTTCAGGGTGTGCGCGGCAGCCGTCCACTTCGCGACGTCACCACCATAGACGAAGTCGTTCGCGCCCGGCCCGGGACCGGCGCCCGCGAGATCCGTGATTGCCTGATCCAGCTTCGCTTCGATGTCGTCGTACACCTGCAGCTGCGGATCGTACTGCGGATGCGCGGCATCGCCGGCAGCCTCGCGATAGGGAATGTCGCCGAAAACATCCGCGCCGGTTCCGATCGTCAGTGCCTCCCACACCTCTGCGATCCCCTTGAATTGCAGATCGCCGGCCGCGTCGGAGCGTGCCTCGATCGTTTTGATATCGAGCAGCCCACCGGCACCGAATACCCCGGCGAATTCGCCGTTGGCGGTGGCGTTCGTGATGGTGTACTGACTCTCTTTACTCACGAACCTTCCGCCCACGCCCTGGCACTGCTGCATGAAGAGGCAGGTGATGAAGGCCATGTTGCCTTCCTGCGCTATGAATTGCCCGGCCTGAACGGCGGTAAAGAGCTGCGCGGTGGTGACCGTCGCCGGATTATTGGGATCCGTCGCTGCAGTTGGATCTGTTAGGAAGCTGGTGCACGCCGCGGCGGTGGCCGCCAGCGACAGGGCTCCCGCAAGCATCAATGATTTTCGCATTATGAGTCCTCCGGTCGGTTAGCGGTTGAGTCCGAGCGTGAACACGAACGAACGGCCTTGTGGCTGATTGAAGTAGTCGAGGCCGAGCGAGTGACCGGACGCGCCGCCGAGATTCGTCTCGGGGTCGTAGCCGGTGTATTTGGTCCAGGTGTAGAGATTGCGGCCCGCGACGCGGACGTCGATGCTGCTGAAGCCCAGATGACTCTTCACGAATGCCCCATCGAACGAGTAGCCGACGGAGATCTCGCGCAGCTTGGTGTAGCTGCCGTCCTCGTTGAACGCCTCGTTGTTGCCGGCGAAGAAGAGCGGCCCTTCGGAATACCAGTTCACGCCGATCGGCACCGCGATGCCGGCGCCGGGCCCTGCGACCGGCCCATCGTACCAGCCGCCCTGACCGAACGTCTTCAGGTTGCCTGTGCACACGGTGTTTCCGTCTGCGTCGAACGTGCAGTCCGCGCGTTGCTCCGTGCTCTTGTGCGTGCCATACGCCGTGAGCGCGCCACGAGTACCGTTGTTGATCGTACCGCCGTGCTTGATGTCGAGGAGTGCGGAAACCGACACCTTCCTGAATTGCAGCGACGTGTGAAGCGCGCCGGTCCACTTCGGATTCGGATCTCCGATGATGCGCTGATTGTTGTCGAGCACGGGAAAGCCATCATGTCCGATGTACAATGCGCCCTTCGGCTTTCCTGCGCACACGGTGGCGAGATCTACGCCCTGAATGGTCGCGTCCATGCCGTTCGGACTGACGCCGCACTTGGCGAAGCCGAGATCATACATCACGCCAATTGGCTGCCCTTTTATGGCGACTTCCTGGGGTGTGTTGTAGCTCGGATCGAGCTGCACGAAGTTGGCTCCGAGCAGATCGAGAACCATGCTGCGATTCCTCGCCCACTGGGCTCCCACTTCCCAGGTGAAATCCTTGCGCGTGACGGGACGAACGTTCGCCGTGAGCTCGAGGCCGGAATTTCTGAACTTCGCGCCCTGCTGCACCTGCTGGAAATATCCGGCGGACGGCGAGAGCTGTTGCGTGAGAATCACGTTGCTCGTGATCGCGTGATAGTACGTAACGCCGAGATCGGCCTTGTCCTTGAAGAATCCGAAGTCGGCACCACCCTCGATCTCGCGTGTGCGCTCGGGTAGGAGGCTGGGCGTTGCCTTCGTGCCACTCGATGCAAGTCCGCCGAAGCCGCCGTAAGTCGGCGTCAGTGCGACACCCTGCGCGATCGTCGCGAACGCCGCACTCGCGAACGTCTGCGTAGTCAGATACGGAAGCGGCTCCTGCCCGGCCTCGCCATACGCCACGCGCAGCTTGCTGAACGAAACTCCAGGAATCGGGAGCACCTTCGAGAACGTCCACGACGCGCTCGCTTTGGGAAACCATGCGCGCCGATGACTTCTGTCGTACGTCGACGAGCCGTCGTTGCGAAGCGCGGCCGAGAGATACAACTGGTCGAAGAGATCCGCAGTTGCCTGGCCGAAGAAGCCGACGTTTCTGATCTCCTGCACCGCGTCGATCGTCGGATCGCGCGTAACGGTGTTGGCGAGATTGAACGGCTCCGGCGCCACGAGCGTACGACCGACATCGGAGAGTTGACGGTAGTTCCGGTCGTCGAGCGTGTTTCCGAGCGTAAAGGTGCCGCTGAAATTCGGGCTGAATGTGTGCGACGCCGTCGCCGTCAGATTCTGGTTCAGCTCGTAGCTGACGATCTTCCCTTCGGTGATGCGACCGACATTCTCACCGCCCGTTCCGGCAGAGCCCTGCGGTGCACCCTCGAGCCGCTCGTCGGCGTAGTAGTCGCCGCCGAGCACGTAATTGAACTTGAGCCAGTCGGTCGCGTCAAAGTTCGACGTCAGATTTCCGAAGACGCGACCGAGCTGTGAGTTGTGCACGCCTTCGTTGAGCGTCCAGAACGGATTGTTCCAGCCGCGATCGGAGGTGACATCGGCCGCCGTCGGATGCTGGAAGCGGAAAGTGATCTGGCCGTTCGGCCCCTTGTAGTCCGCGTTGTTCCAGTTCGGCGGCGTACGCAGCAGGCCGAGCTGCAGGCCGTCCGTCGTGTTACCGCGCTCCACATAGTTTCCGCGCGCATCAGCGAAGGAAATGTTGCCGCCGATATCGAGGCGGTCCGTGAGCTTCTGCGTAGCCTTCAGGCGAACGGTCGAGCGCTGATAGTTGTTGTTCGGCCCCTCGAAGACTCCGCGATCGTAGAGATACGCACCACTGACGAAGAACGAGGTACGGTCGCTGCCGCCGGACACCGAGATGTTGTTGTCGGACGTGTGTCCGGTGACGTAGACCTCGTTGGCGTGATCGTAAACCGGGGTGCCTGTGCCGGAGAGGTCTGGTCCCCAGCTGTAGCGGCAGAAGGCGTTGCTGATAGCATCGCACGCCGTCGGGTCGGGGTTGCCGTCCGAGTCCGCGTTCAGCTCCTGCGGCGATTGCCCGTAGTATCCCTGCCCGTATCTCGTCTGCAGCGGATAATCCTTCGTGACCTTGTCGAACGAGATTTTGCTCTGCGCCGAGTAGCGCGTCGCGCCGGACTTGCCGCTCTTCGTCGTGATGAGGATGACACCCTGTCCCGCACGCGCACCGTACAGCGCACCAGCGGCGGCGCCCTTCAGGATCTCGATGTTCTCGATGTCGTTCGGATTGATGTCCGACGCGCGATTCGCCTGCG
>JBDTXL010000351.1:0-2142 GCA_040006195.1 Gemmatimonadota bacterium
CGCGGGGCGCTCGTTCACGTAGAGATCGAGCTGGAAGCGCATCCCGAGCAGGATGTCGCGCGCATGCACGTTGTCGGGAACGCGCGAATCTCCCAGTGCGCCGACCAGGATCGCGCTCACATCGCGGCCGAGGCGCTGCATCTCCTCGGGCGGAATCGTGATCCCGGTTTTCAGATAATGCTCGGCGCCCCACGGCAGCTGCTCGACGACGACCCCCGGATGGTGCACCGCCTCCACGGCATCGAGCACCTTGAGCGCCTCACCGACGACTTCGGGGCCGATTCCATCGCCGCCGATGACTGCGAGAGTGTGGGGCACCGCTCAGCTTTCGACGGAGGAGCGCGTCACGTGGCGGCGACGCCGCGACCGCAGGTGATGCAGTACTTCCAGTGGATCTCGAGCTCCGTTCCACACGCGGGGCAGCGCTGCACCATGAGATTCTGCCCGCAGCTCGGGCAGAAGAGCACGCGCCGCCCGTCGGGGAGAGTTCCGCCGCAGTAGCGGCACGCGCCGGCGGCCGAATTGGTGGCGGATGCTGCAGACGCGCGCGGAGTGGAGCTCGGCGCGCCGCGCTGTATGCTCGTTGGCGAGTCCGCGAAGTGGCGCACGGCCTCGGCGGTGAGCGTCACACGAGCGGCGGCGTAGTCGCGAAAGACGGCGGTGTTCGGATTCGGCGACGAGAGCTCCTTCCGCATCGCGTCCTGCATCGCGGAATCGCCCGTCGCGTAGCCACGCTCGCCCGAGAGCAGCTGGCAGAGCGCCGCCTCGTAATCCTGATTCGTCTCGATCTCGAGCTCGGTGCGATTGTGCCGATACGGAATCAGCGTCTGATAGAGCTCGGACACTTCCACCGGCTGACTCAGATACTGCGGATGGCTGTTCCGAACGTTCTGCACGAGGCGACGAACGAGGCGATCGAGATCATCCATGTGCTAGCTCACTCCGGCGGAAGCTTTTGCTGCTTTGACGACGAGAACCGTGCACTAAGAATATGAAAGAACGCAGCGACGCCATCCTTCCAGGTGATCTTCTTTCCCTCTTCGTACGTGCGGCCGTGATAGCTGATCGGCACTTCGTAGATGCGTGCGCCCATCTGTGCGAGGCGCGCGACGATCTCGGGCTCGATGCCGAAGCGCGGGTTCGTGAGATGCATCGCCTTGAGCGTGCGCCCGGTGAACGCCTTGTACCCCACTTCCATGTCGGTGAGGTTCAGATTCGTGAACATGTTCGACATGAGCGTGAGCCCGCCGTTGCCCACGCGGTGCCAGAAGTAGAGCACGCGATGCGAGCCCGAGCCGAAGCGCGTCCCGACGACGGCGTCAGCCTGCCCGTCGAGGATCGGCTTGATCACCGCGGGGATGTCGCTCGGGACATACTCGAGATCGGCATCCTGGATGATCGCGATGTCGCCGGTCGCGTGGTCGCGCGCAGTCTGGATCGCCGAGCCCTTGCCGCGATTCTCGGGGTGACGCGCAACGAGCATCCGGCCGGCCAATGCTTCCGCGCGCGCAGTCAGCCGCTCGAAGGTCGCGTCCTTCGACGCATCATCGACGGCGACGATCTGGAGGGTGATTCCATCGGTGATGATCTGATCGCCAAGAGCCATCACCGCATCGAGCGTGCGGTCGATGGTGGCGGCTTCGTTGTAGCAGGGAATTAGAACGCTGAGCGTGATCGGCTTGGCGCGAACCATCAAACGAAAGCCCGGGTTGAGGGTGTCACCGACGAGCCGTTAGGGCTTCCCGACCTGCTCCATCTGCTTGTCGATATCCCCGGAGACGCGCTCTCTGCTATCGCCGCCGACGCGATGGATGATGCGGGCGCCGAGATTCTCGGTGTGATCCTGTGCGTCGTCGAAGCCGGCGAAGTACCCTAACACGAGGCCAGCAATGAGTAATAGTGCGGTTTTGCGCATCTGACGGCTCCGAAAGGGAATGATAGCCTAGAACAGACTGTCCGTCTCGCCACGCGGTAACGACCGCGCCTCCCGGAACGATCGCATTTCCGGGAGCGGCGACGGGTCGAGCTTCATCCGCCCCTTCTCCCTCTCGGTCGCCATCCACGCCTCGAATCCGGAGTCGACGGCGCCCTTCGACTCGTCCTGCTGCGCCGCCGCTCGCGTCGCGAGCATGTTCGCGTACT
>JBDTXL010000352.1:0-3329 GCA_040006195.1 Gemmatimonadota bacterium
ATTCGAAGATCGGCTCGCTCGAGCCGGGAAAGGATGCGGACGTCGTGCTCTGGTCGGGCGACCCGTTCAGCGTGTACACCCGCGCCGAGAAGGTGTGGGTGGACGGTGCGATGCTCTATGATCGTGACGATGTCGCCGGGCAGTGGCGAACGGACTTCGATCTCGGCTTCGTTCCACAGGTCGGAGGTGCCCAGTGAGAAACTCATCGATGAATCGCAGCGTGATCGCGTTCTTCGCCGCGTGCGTCATGGCGGGCTCGCTGAGCGCGCAGACGATCGCGATCACGGGCGGAAAGGTGTATCCGGTGAGCGGTCCGCCGATCGAGGGCGGCACGGTGCTCATCCGGAACGGGAAGATCGCGGCAGTCGGGAAGGACATCGCGATCCCGGCTGACGCGGAAAAGGTCGACGCGACCGGCAAGTGGGTGACGCCGGGGCTCGTGAACTCCGCGACGAGCGTCGGACTTGGCGACGTTAGCTTCGGCGGCGGGCCCCGCGAGCTCGGTGCGAAGGGGCACGATGGAATCGCGGCGAGCTTTCAGGTCTGGCTGGGCTTCAACACGCAGTCGGTGATGATCGCGCCAGCTCGCGAGGGCGGCGTCACGACATTGATGATCGACCCACAAGGAGGACTCGTCTCCGGCCAGGCGGCACTTGTGGATATGAATGGCGCGCTCGGCCTGTCCGACGTGCTCGTGAAAGCGCCGGCTACGATGGTAGCGCAGATCGAAGATGATGACGGCGCGAAGGTCGGTGCCGCAGGCGAGCTGCTCGGCAAGCTGCGCGACCTGATCGAGGACACGAAGGCGTATGCGCGCCGGAAGGCGGACTTCGAGCGCGCGCAGACGCGCGCCTTCTCCGCAACACGGAGCGATCTCGAGGCGATGATTCCCGTCGTCGAGGGACGCGAGATCCTGACGATCATCGCCGACAAGGCGAGCGAGCTTCAGGCGGTGATCGTGTTGCAGAAGGAGTACAACCTCAAGGTCGTGATCGCGGGTGGGGCTGAGGCGTGGATGCTGGCCGACAAGATCGCGGAGGCGAAAATTCCCGTACTCACCGGCGCGATGAACAACATCCCCGGGAGCTTCAGCACGCTCGGCTCGCGGCAGGAGAATGCAGCGATGCTGCGGAAGGCGGGCGTGCAGGTCGGCATCATCGGTAACGCTGGTGGCGGTGACGAGGACATGTTCAACGTGCGCAACATTCGCTACGAGGCGGGGAACGCGGTGGCATACGGGATGTCGTGGGATGACGCGCTGCGTGCGATCACGCTGGCGCCGGCGGAGATTTATGGCGCTGCCGGCTCGGTTGGATCTCTCAAGGCGGGCACGGAGGGCAATGTCGTGATCTGGAGCGGCGACCCGTTCGAGTTCGCGTCGCGCGCCGAGCAGGTGTTCATTCGCGGCAAGAAGATCGACGCGCCGTCGAGACAGGACATGCTCGCGAAGCGGTACAAGACGCTTCCGCCCACGTATAAAACGCCCTAGAAACTCTCTTGAGTTCAAGATAAAAGCGGCCGGCGCGAATTATCTGCGTCGGCCGTTTTGCATGGTGGAATGAGAAAAGTTCAACGGCATCGCAGACGTTCACGCTCCAGACGGGACATCTCTCGGGCTACGCGCTGGCGAACTAATCGCTCGGCTCCGCGCGGAGAATTCTATCCATCGCGCGCGCCGAGTCGCTCTTCCAGTTTTACGACCTCGAGCTGCGCGCCGATAGTGCGCGTAGTTTCCAGCGCGCTGATCCACCAGCGCCGCGCCGCTGCTTCGTTGGCCTTCTGCATCTCGAGATCGCCGCGCAATCGCTCGCATTCCACGCGCCGCCAGCCGTTTCCGGTAGTCGCGAAATGCTCGAGCGCTTCCCGTGCCATCTCCTCCGCTCGTACCATTTCGCCGGTGCCGGCCAGAGCCTCCGCTACGTTCATCGTCGCGAGCGCGAGGAGTGCTGGATTCGATGCCTTCTTCGCGCTCGACACCGCCTGCTGCAGGAGATAAGCGGCGAGGACGAAGTTTCCGTGATCGAGTGCCGCGCGCCCATAATTGTTGTGCGCGAAGGCCACGCCGCGTTGATCGCCCGCTGCTTGGAATCGCTTCACCGATTCCATGAAGTGTGAGCGCGAGAGCACCCAATCTCCGCGCTCAGCGGCTATTGCGCCGAGATTGTGCAGCGCGAGTCCAGTAATGCGCTGATCCACGGTGAGCGCCGAGACCCTCTCGAGTTCGGGGATCGCCTCATCATAACTTCCCGCGCGACGTGCACCCACGCGATCGCGATCAGCGCTTCCGCATGCTGATCCTTGAGCTCCGCGGCCGCCGCCGTCGTCGCTGCGCGTCTCGCCAGCGCGAGGCTCCGTTCCCACTCGGATCGCGAATGATGCACGTACGCCTGCCGCCTGAGCACCTCGCTCAGCAGCCACGAGTCGTCGCCCGCGAGCGCTTCGGCCGCGCGATAGTGCGCGAGCGCGTCGTCCATCTCGTTCTGACGCTCGTGAATGACCGCGGAATCGAGCTCGTCGTACGGATCCACTGGGAATTGCGCGCCGTGTTGAAATCAGGAGAGGATGTCGCGCGAATTCCGACACAGCGCCGGGCGCACAAACGAAAGGCCTCGCTCCGAATTCGAAGCGAGGCCTTCACCTTTTCTGCAGCGCGATCGCCTTACGCGGCCGGTGCGCTCTCGGCTGCAACCGGATAGACGCTGACCTTATAGCGCGCCTTGCTCTTGTGCTCGAACTTCACGACGCCCTCGATGAGCGAGTAGATCGTGTAGTCGGAGCCTAGGCCGACATTGCGTCCCGGGTGGAACTGGGTGCCGCACTGCCGGATGATGATGTGTCCGGGGTGAACCTGCTCGCCGCCGAACTTCTTGACGCCGCGATACTGCGCATTGGAGTCGCGACCGTTGCGGGTCGAGCCTACTCCCTTCTTGTGAGCCATTTAGAAAGCCCTCAACCGAGCGTAATGTCGTTGATCTTCACTTCCGTGAAGCCCTGGCGATGCCCCTGCTTCTTCGCGTAGTTCTTGCGGCGCTTCATCTTGAAGACGACGATCTTGTCGCCCTTCCCATGGCGCACCACTTCGCCGGTGACCTTTGCGCCGGAGAGCAGCGGAATGCCGGCGTGCACGTTGGTTCCGTCTGATCCGAGAAGCACTTCCTCGAACGTCACCGTCGAGCCTACCTCGGCATCGAGGGATGGAATTCGGAGCGTCTTCCCTGGCTCGGCCCGGAACTGAAAGCCGGCGGTGCGAATGATGGCGTAAGACATGTCTTGGGCGATGCTGAAGGTCAGGGTAACTGGTACAGACTGAACAACTTAAGGGGAGCGGA
>JBDTXL010000353.1:0-2710 GCA_040006195.1 Gemmatimonadota bacterium
CTCGAGCTCCTTCCGGTGCATCACTTCGCGGTCGATCGGCAGCTCGCGGAGAAGGGGCTCACGAACTACTGGGGCTACAACACCATCGGCTTTTTCGCGCCCGATGTTCGCTATGCAGTCGGTGGACTCGGCAGCCAGGTGGTGCAGTTCAAGTCGATGGTGAAGACGCTGCACAACGCGGGAATCGAGGTGATCCTCGACGTCGTCTACAATCACACGGCCGAGGGAAATCATCTCGGACCGACGCTGTCGCTCAAGGGGATCGACAACAAGGCGTACTACCGCCTCGAGCCCGACAATCCGCGCTTTTACACGGATTATACGGGAACGGGCAACTCGCTCAACATGCTCCACCCGCGCACGATCCAGATGATCATGGATTCGCTGCGCTACTGGGTGACCGAGATGCACGTCGACGGCTTTCGTTTCGATCTCGCGCCCGTGCTCGCGCGCGAGCTGTTCGAGGTCAATCGGCTGAGCGCCTTCTTCGACATCATCCATCAGGATCCCGTTCTTTCGCGCGTGAAGCTGATCGCCGAGCCGTGGGATCTCGGGCCCGGCGGCTACCAGGTCGGCAACTTCCCGATCGGGTGGGCCGAGTGGAATGGCAAGTTTCGCGATGACGTGCGCAAGTTCTGGCGCGGCGACGCGGGAATGGTGGACGATCTCGCGTCGCGCCTTTCGGGATCGAGCGATATCTACCAGTGGAGCGCGCGCGAGGCGTATGCGAGCGTAAACTTCATCGTTGCGCACGATGGCTTCACGCTCAACGATCTCGTGAGCTACGAGTCGAAGCACAATCAGGCGAATGGCGAGGAGAATCGCGACGGTACGGATGACAACTCGAGCCGCAACTGGGGCACCGAGGGACCGACCGATGATCCAAAGATCATGAAGCGGCGCGACAAGGAGATCCGCAACTTCCTCGCAACGCTGGCCTTCTCGCAGGGCGTGCCGATGATCGCGCACGGCGACGAGATGGCGCGCACACAGGACGGCAACAACAACGTCTACGCGCAGGACAACGAGATCTCGTGGATGAAGTGGGATCTCGATGACCGCGAGAAGGAGATCCTCGCCTTCGCGCAGCGCATCTTCGCGATCCGTCGCGCGAATCCCGCACTGCGCCGCCGCTACTTCTTCCGCGGCAAACCCGTGGAGTCCGGCGCGCAGGAAATGCAGTGGCTGCGCCCCGATGGGCAGGAGATGACGAATGCGGAGTGGGGTAACAATGCAAGACACTCACTCGGCATGCTCATTCGTGGCGAAGCGGCCGACGAGATCGACGAGCGCGGACGCGCGATCAAGGGTGACACGCTGCTCCTCATCGTGAACAATCGCGAGGCCGAGGAAAAGTGGATCGTGCCGAAGCTCGAGATCGCCGGCACCTGGCTGTTGACGGTGGATACCGACCGCCCCACCATCATCGATGAGCCGGCCGGCGAGCTCACCGTCGCGCCCTTCTCGCTCGTGCTGCTCCGCTTTCAGCTGGAGTCGCCATGACCACATCCGGATCATCTCCCGCGGCGCTCGCCGGAATCGACGCCAGCGCGCTCAATCGCCTCCTTTCCGGCGACCACGACGATCCACATCGCATACTCGGCGCTCATCGCTCGACGGCTACCGGCGCCGCGGGCGTGATTCTGCGCGCGATGCACCCGGACGCCGTGCGCGCCGAGGCGCTGCTCGCCGATGGAAGGCGCATCGAGCTCGATCGTCTCGCCGGCGGATTGTTCGGCGCGTTCGTCGCTGGAGCCACGCTGCCGATTCGCTATCGCCTGCGGTTCTACTTTGCCGGCGGCGCGACGTGGGAGCGCGGCGATCCGTATCGCTTTCTTCCCACGGTCGGCGAGATCGATCTCCATCTCTTCAACGAGGGAACGCATCGCGAGCTCTGGAACGTGCTCGGCGCGCACCCGCGCGAGATCGACGGCGAGCGCGGCGTGTCGTTCGCGGTGTGGGCGCCGAATGCGCGCAGCGCAGCGGTGGTCGGGCAGCACGAGCAGTGGGATGGCCGGCTTCTTCCGATGCGGCGACTCGGGTCGTCGGGCGTATTCGAGCTCTTCGTTCCAGACGTCGCTCCGGGAGCGATGTACAAGTACCAGCTCCGCACGCGTGAAGGCATCGCGCGCATAAAGACGGACCCCTTCGCCTTCGGGATGGAGGCGCCGCCGGAGACCGCGTCGTGCGTCGTCGATCTCACGAAGTACGAGTGGCGCGATGGTGAATGGATGGGCGCGCGCCCGGAGCGCGACAGCACGAAGCTGCCGATGCTCATCTACGAGCTTCATCTCGGGTCGTGGGCGCGCGTTCCCGAGAACGACAATCGTCCACTCACCTACCGTGAGCTCGCGCCGCGACTCGTCGAGCACTGCCAGCGCCTCGGCTTTTCACACGTCGAGCTCATGCCGGTGATGGAGCATCCCTTCACCGGCTCGTGGGGCTATCAGGTGAGCGGCTACTTCGCGCCGACCCGCCGCTACGGGTCACCCGACGACTTCAAGCATTTCGTCGACGAACTGCACCAGGCCGGGATAGGCGTGATTCTCGACTGGGTGCCCGCGCACTTTCCAAAGGATGACTTCGCGCTTCGCCGCTTCGACGGCACCGCGCTCTACGAGCACGAGGACCCGCGGCTCGGCGAGCACCCGGATTGGGGGACGCTGATCTTCAACTACTCGCGCACCGAGGTTCGCAACTTCCTCATCGC
>JBDTXL010000354.1:0-2161 GCA_040006195.1 Gemmatimonadota bacterium
CTCGGCCTCGGCGACAACGGCCACACCGCATCGCTCTTTCCGGAGGCTCCCGCGCTCGACGAGCTGTCGCGTTGGGTAGTCGCCGCGCACGTGGATGCGACACCGCCTTGGCGCGTGACGATGACGCTTCCGCTGCTCAACGCGGCGGCCGAGCTGCTGTTCATCGTGGCGGGAATGGATAAAGCCGGCATGCTCGAGCGGGTAGTTCGCGGGCCGTCTCGTCCGCGCGAGCTGCCTGCACAGCTCATCGCACCGACGTCCGGCCGTGTGCACTGGCTTGTCGACGCCGACGCCGCTTCGCAGCTCGGGGCAACAGCGTGAAGATCAGCGCTCTCGCGGGGCAACCGGCGCCCGCCGCGGCGTTGCTCGATGTGCCGAGGCTGCTCACCGCGTATTACAGGCTGATCCCCGATCCCTCGTTGCCGAGACAGCGAGTGTCATTCGGCACGTCGGGTCATCGAGGATCGGCCTTCACGACTTCGTTCAACGAATGGCATCTGCTCGCGATCAGCGAGGCGATCTGCCGCTATCGCAAGAAGGAGTCGATCGACGGCCCCATGTTCCTCGGCATCGACACGCACGCACTGTCGGCTCCCGCATGCGCGACCGCTCTCGAAGTGCTCGCTGCGAACGGGGTCGACGTCATGCTGGCCAAGGACGACGAGTACACGCCGACGCCCGCCATCTCGCACGCCATTCTCTGCTACAACCGGAATCGGACGAGTGGATTCGCGGACGGCATCGTCATCACGCCGTCGCACAATCCGCCGGAGGACGGAGGGATCAAATACAACTCGACGAACGGCGGACCGGCGGACACCATCATTACGAGCTGGATCGAGGCGCGGGCGAACGAGCTGCTCGAGGCTCGTCTCGCGGGCGTCGAACGGGTACCGTACGAGCGGGCGCTGCGCGCGGCGACCACACACCGCCACGACTACCTGACGGCGTACGTCGATGATCTCGCGAACGTCGTCGACTTCGACATGATTCGCACCTCCGGGCTTCACATGGGCGTCGATCCGCTCGGCGGCGCCGGTGTCCACTACTGGCCTGTCATCGCGGATCGCCATCGCCTCGATCTCACGGTCGTGAGCGACGTCGTAGATCCGACCTTCGGCTTCATGACGCTCGACTGGGACGGGCGCATCCGCATGGATCCGTCGTCGCCATACGCCATGGAGCGGCTCGTCGGGCTGAAGGACCGTTTCGACATCGCGTTCGCCTGCGATACCGATCACGATCGTCATGGGATCGTCTGTCGCAGCTCGGGGCTGCAGCCGCCCAATCACTATCTCGCGGTCGCGGTTCAGCATCTCGTTCGCCATCGCCCGCTGTGGCGCGCTGGTGTCGGCATCGGCAAGACGGTCGTCAGCAGCGCGATGATCGACCGCGTGGCCGCGAGCCTCGACCGACCGCTGTGCGAAGTTCCCGTCGGTTTCAAGTGGTTCGTCTCCGGCCTCTACGACGGCTCTCTCGGCTTCTGCGGCGAAGAGAGCGCCGGCGCATCCTTTCTTCGTCGCGATGGCTCGGCGTGGTCCACCGACAAGGACGGGATCATCGCGGCGCTCCTGTCGGCGGAGATTACGGCGTGTGCAGCGCGTGATCCCGGAACGCTCTACGATGATCTCACGCGAGAGTTTGGTGCGCCTGCGTACGACCGGGTGGAGGCGCACGCCACGCTCGAGCAGAAGAAAGTGCTCGGCACGCTGTCACCGGACCGGGTGCGACATGCCGATCTCGCAGGCGAAAAGATCGAAAGCATTGTCACGAGGGCGCCCGGCAACGACGCGCCGATCGGCGGATTGAAGGTCTCTACGGCATCGGGGTGGTTCGTCGCACGTCCGTCGGGAACGGAGGACCTCTACAGGATCTACGGCGAGAGCTTTCGCGGCACGGCGCAGCTAGACGGAATCATGGCGGAGGCGCGGACGATCGTCGACGCTGCGCTCGCCACCATCACCCCGGACACCACTCAATGATGTCGCGTCGACGCATTCCCAGTCGGAGATCGAGATGAGTCGTGCGAATGGCAGGCCTGCGCAGTCCGATGCGCTCGTGCTCTTCGGTGTCACCGGAGATCTCGCGTATAAGCAGATCTTTCCTGCGCTGTACGCGATGGTCAAGCGTGGCGCACTGACGGTGCCCGTGATCGGAGTCG
>JBDTXL010000355.1:0-3783 GCA_040006195.1 Gemmatimonadota bacterium
GCCTGCGCCGGCGCAGCAGGCCGCCTACTTCGATGCGCGCGCAGCGGATCTCGCACGGATCGTGCGCGCGCTGCATCCCGACTTCATCGTCCCCGCGATCGATCCCAACGGAGCCGCGTCGCGCGCGCTCGGCCGCGTCCCGATCGCGCTCTGGATCGCCTACTTCCGCCACGCGGCGCTCATCGCGCATCAGGTGACCCCGAAGGTGCGCGTACTCGCGCACATCGGCGGCTTCGGCGCGCGCGACTCTGCGCTCTACGCCTGGGCCGCCGCGCCGGCGTCGCCCGTCGACGCGATCGGCTTCACGCTCTTCCCGTGGCTCGGCGGCGCCACCACCCTCGACGCGCGCATGCGCACGGCGGACAGTTGGCTCAACAGCTATCCCGAGCCCAAGGAACACTGGGTGCTCGAAGCCGGCGGGCTACCGATGGCACACGGCGAAGGGAGCCAGGCGAGCGCGATCTGGGGAACGATCGCGTGGGCCACGAGCCGGCGCGCGGTGAAGGGCGCCATTGTGCTCGAGGCGAGCGATTACGGAACGCCGGTGGGGCTGCGCGCCCCTGGCGGGCGCGTGCGCCCCGCGGCGGAGGTCCTCGCGCGCGCGATTCGTGTATTGTCGGAGAACGCGGCGCCGTAAGACGCGGCGCATGGCGAGCACCATCTCGTGCTCGCCATGCGCCTCAGAAGTATTCAGTCGGGATAGATGTGGCTGACGGGCGTACCGACGCCGCGCGCCAGCGGATCGCCTGGATACTCGTAGAAGCGGCCGGGCTTGTCGCTCTTCTCGCCGTAGCCAATGCCAAGCCCCTCGAGCGCCTGGCGTACGTGCTCGATTGTCTGCCAGTCGAAGTTCTCGAAGCCGACATCGTTCGGAACGCCGACATCCTTGCCGAGCTGTCCCTGCGCGAAGCGCACGAGCGCACGGTGCACCGCCTCCGTGCCCATCGCCTCGGCGCACAGCCGCGCGCCCATCTCTTCGCCGGCGCGCGCGTACGCGCTCACGCCCATGAGGTAGAGACTGATCTCCACCGTCTCGATGATCTCGAGACTCGAAAAGAGGCCGACGCCACCATTGTCGAAGACGGAATCCGGGAACCAGTACGAGGTCGTGAGAGCGGTGCCGCCCTCGGCCTTGAGCGCCTCGACGTGGTGGAATTCCGTGGTGACGGCGTTACGCAGCACGGGGAGAAATGCCTCCGACGGAGTGCCGGGCGCGCGCTCGATCGCGGCGCTCACGAGCGTAACGCCGAGCTGTTCTTCGGTGACGAGGAAGTCGAGCACTTCGCGAAGCCCGCGCTTGCTGCCGCGGTTCGCTGACCTTGCTGTTTCGGTGATGATGGAGGACATCTGTGCGCCTTGGAGAGGGTGGGTTCGTGCTCACCAAGAATTCACTCTGCGCAAACCGCAAAACATTACCCGAGCGCGGTATTCGTGACTACCACTCGCACCGTCTGCTCGCTACACGCTGCGCGCTCTCCCCCGAATCACCGCCTGCACCAGCCTGCTCTCGTCGAAATACGTATTTGCGATCCACTGCATCTCGCGCGGAGTGACGCGGCGGATCATCGCGTCATGCTCGTCGATCTCCGCGAGCCCGCTACCGAAGAGCCACGCGTCGATCATCTCGCCGAGAAGCGCGCCCCCACTCTGCGAGCGAATCGCGTACGTCCCGATCGCGTACTCCTGCGCCTGCGCGAGCTCGGCGGCGGTCACCGGCTCGTCGCGCAGCTTCGCGAACTCCGCGAGCAGTCCCGCGCGCGCGATCTCTTCCTTCTCCGGCCCTGTCGCGATGTAGGAGATGAACATCCCGGTGTTTCGCCACTCGGCCGTGAACGCGCTCACTGTATAGGCGAGCGACTGGCGGTCGCGGAGTTGATCGAAGAAACGACCACCGAGCCCGCTCGCGACGCCCGCGATCATCTCGGCCGCGATGCGCGCCGGCGCTGATCGCGAAGGTGAGGGGAAGGCGAGAGCGAGCGCGCTCTGCGCCTTGTCGCGCGACTCGACGCGCATGATCGGTGCCGACGGCCACTCCGGTGCCTCGAGCGGCGCGCGCTCGCGCCATTCGAGGCTGGCGAAGCGCGCGGCAGCGAGATTCGCGATCGCATCGGGATCGACGTCGCCGACGATCGCGATCACGCTCGAACCCCCGAGCACATGCGCGCGATGCCACTCGCGCACATCGCTCGCGTTGATGGTCGCGAGCGATTCCTCCGTTCCGGACGCGGGAACGCCGATCGGATGACCCGCGAATGCAGCCGCTGTGAGCTGACGGAGCGGATAGCGGTACATGTCGTCCTTGAGCATCTCGAGATCGGCGATCGCGAGCGAGCGCTCCGTCTCGAGCGCGGCCGCATCGAACGTCGCATGCTGCACCACATCGGCGAGCAGCTCGAGCGCTGCGTCGGTATGGCGCGCGGGCACCGAGATCCCCCAGCTGAAGCTCTCCGCGCTCGTGCTGCCGCTGACTGATCCGCCAAGCAGCTCGCCATCCTCGGCGATCTGCGCTGCGCTGCGCGTGCGAGTGCCCTTCACCGATGTGCGCGTGAGCAGAGACGTGAGCCCTGCATGCGACGCGGCCTCTTCCGTCGCTCCGCCGGCGACGTGCACGCCGAGCTGCACGAGCGGCGAGCCGGCTCGGCGCATGACCAGAATCGGCACGTTCGACTCGGTGCGATACACACGCACGCGACCCTCCTCGCGCTCGAATAGCGCACGGGACTCGGGTGCGCGCGCGACCGGCTTCGGCGCGGGCACGGGCGCGAGTGGCGCGGCACCCGGTGAGGCGAGCAGCGCGCGCATCGCGCTCGCGTCGCTCGCGATCGCGGGCGACGTTCGCGGACGATACACGATCACCCCCGCCGTCTCCTCGCCGAGGTGACGGCGCACCGCATCGCTCACCTCGGTCGCGCTCGCGGTCATCATCCGGTTCAGCTCGGCCTCGCCCAGCCGCCAATCGCCGAGCGCTTCCCACTCGGCAAGGTAGTTCGCCTGCCCCTCCATGGTCTCCAGGCGTCGAACGAAGCGCGCCTCGAGCAGCTGTCGCGCGCGATTGAGCTCGTCGCTCGTGAAGCCGTTGGCGCGCACGTCGGCGAGCTGCGCCCACACGTTGCGCGCGGCGTCGATCGTGTGCTCCGGCGGACCCTCGGCATGAATCACGAACACGCCGATCTCGGTGGGCGTGTAGTCGTATGCCGACACCGAAGTCGCCATCGTGCGCTCGCGCACCGCGCGATACAGCCGCGATCCTCGTCCGCTGCCGAGCATCGTTCCCGCGAGCTCGAGCAGCGGTGTGTCCGGATGGAGCGAGCCCGGCGTGCGCCAGCCGAAGGAGAGCTGCGTCTGCGTGATGTCGCCCTCGAGCTCGCGATAGCGGAACTCACTGCGCTCGGGCTCGTGCGGGCCGAAGTTCGGTACGACGGGCGCGTCGGTGAGCGATCCATACTGTCGCTCGATCTCGCGCGCGGCATCATCGAGATCGATCGCGCCGACGATGCTCAGGATCGTCTGCCGCGGGCGGTAGAAATTGCGATAGAAGTCGACGAGCTCGTCGCGCGTGAGCCGGCGCAGCCCGGGCTCGCGTCCGATGCGCCAGCGGCGAATTCGATGCACGTCGTGCAGCAGCTCGAAGAGCGTCTCCGACGCGACGGCGGCGGGGTTGTCCGCCTTGCGCTTCGCCTCCTGGATGATGACCTCGAGCTCCTTCGCGAGCTCCCCCGCGTCGATGATCGAATCGGCGTACGCATCGCGCTGGATGTCGAGACCGCGCGCGAAGCTCGCGGA
>JBDTXL010000356.1:0-3136 GCA_040006195.1 Gemmatimonadota bacterium
CCCTCGGTGCGGCTCTTCACGAGGAGGAGCCGCTTGAGCGCGAGGTCGACGCGCATCGGTCAGATGCGAATCGAGACGTAGCTTTCCTTGCGCAGCCCGTCGAGGTAGCGGCGGATCGCCTTCTCCTCCGCGAGCTGATCGCGAATCTTCTCGCGCCAGTCCGCCACCGTCGGCTCGTGCTCCGCCGCGATCGACGTTATCTGCACCACGAAGAACTTCGGGGTGCCACGCGCCTTATCCTCGATGAGGAACGGATCGAGGATGTCGTTCGCCTTGTGGCCCGCGATCGCCGTCTGGTACGCCTGCGGCAGCTGTGCCTGCGGGAATGGCTGCGGAATCGACGACTCTTCCGACGGATCGTGATGCTTCACGCGGAGCGTGTCGAACGACACGCCGGCACGCCACTGCTTCGCGACGTCGTTCGCCTCGACGCGCGCGGTCTCTACGTCGGCGGCATCGATAGCGGCGCGAATGAGAATGTGTCTTCCCTTCACTTCCGCCGGCTGTACGCGATCGACCTTGATGAGATGGTAGCCGAACACCGTCTTCACCGGCGGCGTCACGACGCCCGGCTTGATGCCGAAGAACACGCGATCGAATTCGGGAACGAAGTCGCCGCGGCGACGCCAGCCGAGATCGCCGCCCAGATCCTTGGTGCCCGGGTCCATCGACTCGCGCTTCGCGATCTGCTCGAAGTCGCCGCCCTTCTGGATCTCGACGTACAGCGACTCCGCCTTCGCGACCGCAGCCGAGTCCTGCTTCGGACTCGCCTTAGGTGCGATCACGATCTGCCTCAGCGTCACGGTAGCGGGGAGCTTCTGGAGCTGCGAGGAGTTCTTTGCGAAGAACTCATCGACTTCCGCAGGTGACACGGAAGCCGGAGCGATCTTGCCGTCGGCGCGGAGCTTTTCGAAGAGCTTCTGCTGCATCTGGCTGCGACGCGACTGATCGCCGAGCCAGCGACGGAACTCATCCACCGTTCCGAAGCCCGACTTCCGCAACTCATCGCGGAACTCCTTCTCGGTCGTGAAGCGCGTGCGGATCGTCTGCATGCGCTTGTCGACGTCGGCATTCACGTCGTTGTCGGTGACCTCGACCTTCGAATCCTTGGCCTTCTGAACCAGGAGCTCCTCGTCGATGATCGCATCGAGGAGCTGTCTGATCATCGCCTGCTGGCTCGCGGAGTCGACGGGCATTTTCTGACCGGACGCGCGTGCCTGCGCGACGCGCTCCTCGACTTCGGAGCGCAGAATCGCGGAGGTGCCGACGACGGCGACAATGCCGTCGACCTGCGGATTGTCACCCGTCTGAGCGCGAAGAGGCGCGGCGAGCGCCGTTACCGTGACGGACAGTGCCGCCACGGTAAGCAACATTGAAGTGCGCATTCTCAACGTACCCTCTACGCGTTCAGTGGTTCGATCAAGGAGTCTTCTTGGTCGGCTTCGGCGCGGGGGCCGGTGCGGCCGGGGCCGGTGCGGGCGCTCCCTGCGGCATCTGCATTCCGCCCATTGGCACTTCCGTCGGCGGTGCATTCTTCGCGCGAGTCGAGTCGGACTTGGCCTTGAGCGCGGCCGACGCGGTCACAGCCTTGTCCATTGCCGCCTGGTTGATCGTCACCGTGTACTTCTTCTTCATCAGCTCTTCGAGCGGAGGCGGAATCTGCACGAAGCCCGCCTGCTGCTGCATCAGCTTGTCGATGTACGTGTTCACGCGAGCGCTCGCGAGCTTTTCGCGCTCGGCGACCGTCTTCGCGCTGTCGGCGAGCGACTTCGCACTCACTCCGAGCTGCTCCTGGCTCTGCACGATCACTTCCGTGAAGCGGGTCTGGAGCTGCTTGATCTCTTCGGGCGTCAGCTCGATCTTCGCGCTGTCGGCCTGGTGCAGCACGAGCTCGTTGCGAAGGACGTTCTTGGCGAAGCTGAGCACGATGCTGTCTGGCGCGGTCTGGAGCTTCTTGCCGAGGTCTTCGCGCTGCTGGAATGCCTCGAGCCAGCGCGTCAGCCGGGCGACGGTGAAGTCACCGGCCTTCGACGTCGCAATGACCGTTTTGTCGTTCTTGTGGGCATCGAGATCCTTCGCCGCTTCCTTGATCGTCGCGACGGCGGTCGGCTTGAACTGGATGTTGCCGGCCGTCTCGAGCCGGGCGATGTAGGCGCTGTCGGCGGTCTGGAGCGCGGGGCCGTTGAGGCGCGACGCGACTTCGGGAGCGACTTCGGCGTACGTCGAGCGACGGATGATATGGTAGCCGAACTGCGTCTTGACGAGCCCGGAGACCTGCCCCGGCTTGATCGCCTCGACCGCCTGCTCGAACTGCGGCACCATCGCGCCCTTCGTGAACACGCCGAGATCGCCGCCTCGCTGAGCGCCACCCGGTTCCTGCGTGTACTTCGTCGCCATCTCGGTGAAGTTGGCCGGCGTCACCTGCGCGCGAACGCCCTCGGCGACCTTGCGGACAGAATCGGACTGCGCGGGCGTTGCGCCCTGCGGAACGAGGAAGAGAATGTGTCGCGCCGCGAGCACTTCGCCGGCGTTGAACTTCGCCTCCGAGCCCGCCGTGTCGATGTGGAACGTCTTTACCACGACATCGTGCCACTTGCCCGCGCGCATCTGCGAGATGATCGGCCAAAGCGCGTCGTTCACCATCTTCGGATCGTTGAGCGAGTCGTTGTGCGCGGCCGCATTGCCGAGCAGCTGGTAGTCGACCCAGATGTTCGTGATCGCCTTCGCGATCTCACCGGTCACCGGCACCTTCGCCTGCGAGAGCAGCGCGGAGAGGCGCTCGACCGTGAGCTCCTGGGGGCCGGCTTTCGCGACGATATCCGCGTGGGTACCCATGGCCTGCTTGAAGCCTTCGCAGGCGACGAGGACGCCGACGATCATGAAGATGGCAATAGAGCGTTTCATTTGCGGAGATTGAGTGGGCAAGAGACGAGGTGGCCTGCGCGCGGCAGAAAGCCCCGCGCGGTCACGCATCGCGCGTGGCTCCGCGAAGAACGCGAACGAGCCCGTCGAGAAGCGATGCGCCGCCGAGGCGCGTGAGCTTGAGCGAGAGCGGATGCGCGCGACGCACCTCCGCCTGGAATTGCACTTCATGGAACGCCGATGTGAGCCCCTTGAGCCGGGGTACCGCATCGTC
>JBDTXL010000357.1:0-6693 GCA_040006195.1 Gemmatimonadota bacterium
AGTCTCCTCGCTCGAGCTCCTGCATGATCAGCCCGTACGCGACGTTGTTCAGCCCCGCGCAGCCGTATTCCTCCGGCAGGTTGGCGCCGAACACGCCAAGCTCGGCGAGGCCCGGAATGATCTCCTTCGGGAAGCGGCCCTCGACGTAGCAGTCGCCAATGATTGGAAGAATGCGCTCGTCGACGAACTGCCGAACGCTATCGCGAACAGCGCGCTCCTCTTCGGAGAGAACACTGTCGATGTCGAAGAAGTCTTGCATGCAATAAAGCTACGCCCGCGTACTCCGGCGTCAAAGTGGGCTACGCCCCTTGCGTCAGCTCCTTCTGGCCGCCCGCAAACCGAGCTCCTGTTGCGCCACGATGAGCGCCTTTGGCGCCGGCGCGCGAAGCTCACGGCGCGCCTGGGCCGCGATCCCTACCGCCGTGGCCTTCGTCCGGAAAATGGTCCCGTGATCGATCGAACGCCCCGTCTCCGCCTGCCACTGATGCACCATTTCGTGCAGCAGCGTATGCAGCGCCTCCGCCCATCCGTGCTTGCGGATGTGGTTGCGGCTGATCGTTATCTCGGCCGGCTCACCGTACGGCGTCGCCGTTGTGTACTGTCCCAGACGCGACTTCATCCGCCCCGACAGCTTGATCTGTATCTCCGAAAGCGTCCCTCCGAAGTGGCGGAGATTGTACTCCTGATGCCAGGATGCGAGCTCGCGCAGCGTCGTCGCATCCTCGGGACGCGCGCGACCCGGCCGCCGAACTGGCGCGCGATGCGCCGCGGCGACGGGATGCGTGAGGATCGTCTGTTGCGCGCCGTGCCGCTCCGCACGCGTGCGCCCCTGCACGAACTGCACGATCGCGCGGTGCACGTTCTCCGGCGCATCGAGATATCCCTTGTTCACGCGGAGCTCGGAGCCGCTGAAGCTCACCATCACCGCGCGGTTCGAAGTCAGTTTGAGCTGCTTGATCCCCTTGAGCCCGAACACGCGCAGCCGGTGCAGCAGCTGCTCCGCGCTGCTCGGCGGCGCATCGAACTCAAGGAACAGCTGCAACAGCTGGTTGATGCGTGCGGCTACGAACTTCTTCATCGGGCGAAGCGCTTCGTCGGCCCGGGAAGGAAGTTCTGCGCGCTCTCCGACCAGATCTGAGGCTCGACCTCGATCCCCTGCGAAGTGATCGTGACGACGTTCATAGCCGACGGCCGCTGCCCGCGCGTTCGATTCGACACGGTGCCCGCGGTGCACACCACGGTGCCGTATTTCGTGTGCTCGACGTGATGCACCGCTTCCTGATGATCGTGTCCGCACAGCACGAGGTCGATGCCGAGATCGACGAACGCCTTCGCGGCGCGCGCGGGGTGTGAGAGCCCGTAGCGATTGGAGAGCTCTCCGCGGAGCGGATTGTGGTGCATGATGAGGACGCGCTGGTTCTCCTTCGGCGTCGCCTCGAACTTCGCCCGCGCCTCTTCGATCTGCTCGCTGCTCATGTTGCCGACAACGCCCACATCGCGCGGATTCCACGTCAGCGTGCCGGGCACCACACCTTGCGCCGTGTTGATCCCGACGAAGGTCACGCCCGGCACGGTGAGCACCGGCTCGAAGTCCTTCGAGATGTAGCGCGCGTAGTTCGCGATCGCCGATGCGCGCGAACCGACGCCGAGGGGCGCGCGCCACCACTTCACATCGTGATTGCCGGGGATGACGATCGTGCGGCTCACCTTCGCCGCGTCGCGCAGGAATTGCCGGGCCGCCTGGAACTCGCCCGGCCGCGCGCGCTGCGAGAGATCGCCGGAGATCGCGACGACGTCGAAGCGCCGTCCACTGATCATCTCGCCTATCGCATCGAGCTGTGCCGGTACCGCGGGTGGGCCGAAGTGCAGATCCGAAGCGTGAAGAACTCTCGTCAACCCAGTCTCGCGATGATGGCGTCGGCAAAGCCGGTGGTCGTCGCGTTGCCCCCGAGGTCGGAGGTGAGCGACTTGCCGGAGTGAAGAACATCGTTCATTGCCGTCCTGATTCTGGTGGCGGTGGCCGCGTCTCCGACATGGTCGAGCATCAGGCATGCCGCGAGAATGACTGCCCCCGGGTTTGCGATCCCCTTTCCTGCGATGTCGGGCGCCGTGCCGTGGACGGCCTCGAAGATGGCGGCCTTCTCGCCGATGTTCGCACCGGGCGCGAGGCCCAGTCCGCCGACCAGCCCCGAGATCTCATCCGAGAGAATGTCGCCGAACATGTTCGTCGTCACGATGACATCGTACTTCTCGGGAGTGAGCACCAGATGCATCGCCATCGCGTCGATGATCCGCTCCTCGAAGATGATTCGACCCTCGTAGTCCTTGGCGATCTTGCGCCCGGTCTCGAGGAAGAGCCCCTGCGAGAGCTTGAGGATGTTCGCCTTGTGCACGAGCGTCAGCTTCTTCCGTCCGCGCGACACCGCATGCTCGAAGGCGAACCGGATCACGCGGTCGGCCCCCGCACGGGTAATGATCGCAACGGATTCCGCCGCCGCATGATCGTCGTTCCCGATCTTCACGTAGTGCTCGACGCCGCTGTAGAGCCCCTCCGTGTTTTCGCGCACGAGAATGATGTCGACCCCGGTGTAGCGCCCATTCGGCATCAACGTGCGCGCGGGGCGCACGTTGGCGAAGAGGTCGAAGCGCATGCGGAGCGCGACGTTCACGCTGCGGTAGCCGCTGCCCAGCTGCGTCTCGAGCGGGCCCTTGAGCGCGACGCCCGTGCGCGCGATCGACTCGAGCGTGGCGACGGGCATCGGATCGCCGACGGCACTGAGCGCCGCCATTCCCGCGAGCTGCCGATCCCACTCGATCTTCGCTCCCGACGCCTCTACGATCTTGACCGTGGCGCCGACGATCTCCGGACCGATCCCATCACCGGGAATCAGCGTGACGGGAATAGCTTCAATCATTGAATCGGGGGTCCGAGTTGGTCGGCAAGGTGATTGGCGAGGCTCGCGGCGAGCGCGGGGCCGAACGACGTCTGTGGATCGCTCGCGATGTCCGCCATGTAAATGATCTTCGCGCGAACGGCATCGAAGATCACGAAGCGAAGAACCGCGCATTCCTTCCCGCCCGGAACCGGCTCGAAGCGGAGCTCCACCGGAAGCAGCACGAGCTGCCCGCCATCCTGGAGCGCGACGAGCGTGCGCAGCTGCGACGCGATCGGATCCGGCACCTGCTGCGGCAACTTTCTCGGACCCGGGAAGCGCAGCCACTGCGCGGCCATCCCGTGCGGATCAGGCGCGTACGGCTCGTTGCGCTTGACCATCGCATCGATCGCCGCAGGAAAAACCCAGACCTTCTTCACGCCACGATCGCTGAGTGCGAACGCGATCTCGTCGTCGAGCGCCGAGAGGTACGTGGTCTGGTCGCTGACCTGGCCCGCCCAGTTGAGCGAGTCGCCCATCCGCAGATAGTGCGTGGGGAGAATCATGAGTCGGCGTGTCGAGAAGGCAGCGAGCACGTGCTGATGCGCGGGCTTCGGTTTGTCCTGCGCAGCCGCGCGCGCCGGCATAACGGCAAGCGCGGAACTCGCGAACAGGGCGGCGCCGACTGCGGCGGAGATCTTCACTGAGCTCATCCTTGAGTCGAGAAAGCTATAAGAAGGGCGTGGCGAGTGATACCTGGAGAAAGACGCGCATCTGGTGCTCGCCGGCACGCAACCAGTACACCGGCGGCATCTGGCCGTTCGCGCGCACCCTCGTACATATTCGCCCGCTTATGCGACGCCCTCTCACCGTGATCGTCTGGATCGCCGTTTCGCTCCTCGGCGCCGCGGCCCTCGCGCGCCTCGCGCTCTCGCGTGGCGAGACCATCAGCGCGGGATGGCTGCTTGCGGCCGCGCTCTGCTGTTACGCTGTCGCCTATCGCTTCTACGGTCGCTTCATCACCACGAAGATCTTCGCCGTCGACGATCGCCGCGCAACGCCGGCGGTGCGGTTGGAGGATGGGCGCGACTACCTGCCCACCAATCGCTGGATCGTCTTCGGTCACCACTTCGCCGCCATCGCGGGGCCAGGACCGCTCGTCGGCCCGACGCTCGCCGCGCAATTCGGCTTTCTCCCCGGGGCGATCTGGATCGTCGCCGGCGTCGTGCTCGGCGGCGCCGTACAGGACCTCGTCATTCTGCTCGCCTCGGTACGTCGCAACGGACGCTCGCTCGGCGCGATGGCGCGCGACGAGATCGGTCCCGTCGCGGGGACGACCGCCCTCGTTGCGATCCTCGGCATAATGGTGGTGCTGATCGCGGTGCTCGCCCTCGTCGTCGTGAACGCACTCGCATCGAGCCCGTGGGGCGTGGTCACGATCGGGCTCACGATTCCGATCGCACTGTTGATGGGCATACATCTCCGATGGATTCGCCCCGGACACGTGCTCGAGGCCAGCGCGTTCGGCCTCGTGCTCCTCGTCGGCGCGCTGTTCGCCGGGCGGTGGGCCGCCGCGCACCCCGACGTCGCCGCCACCTTCACGCTCTCGCGCCAGTCGCTCGCGATCCTGATCATGGTCTACGGCTTCTTCGCGTCGGTGCTCCCCGTGTGGCTCCTCCTCGCGCCGCGCGACTACCTCTCCGCCTTCGTGAAGATCGGCGTTATTCTCGCGCTCGCGGCGGGGATTTTCATAGTGTTACCGCCACTCCAGATGCCGGCACTCACCCGCTTCGCCCATGGCGGCGGGCCGATCTTCGCCGGGACCATCTTCCCCTTCGCCTTCATCACCATCGCCTGCGGAGCGATCTCCGGCTTCCATGCCCTCATCGCCTCGGGAACGACGCCGAAGCTGCTCGCACGTGAAAGCGACGCACTGCTGGTAGGCTATGGCGGAATGCTGATGGAATCGTTCGTCGCGATCATGGCGCTGATCGCCGCCTGCCTCCTCACTCCCGGCGTCTACTTCGCGATCAACGCGAGCGCCGCCTCGCTCGGGCCCACCGTCGAGAGCGCGGCGCACGCGATCGCGCAGTGGGGCTTCACGGTCACGCCGCAGGAGATGCACGATCTCGCGTCGCGCGTCGGTGAGACCTCACTCCTCTCGCGCACGGGCGGCGCGCCGAGCCTGGCGGTGGGGATGGCGCAGCTCTTCTCGAATGTCCTGGGCGGCAGCTCGGCAATGGCGCTCTGGTACCACTTTGCCATCATGTTCGAGGCGCTCTTCATCCTCACGACCATCGACGCCGGCACTCGCGTCGGACGCTTCATGCTCCAGGATCTCGCCGGCCTCGCGTGGAAGCCGCTCGGACGCCTGGTCTCCTATCCGGCCACTGTGATCTCGAGCGCAGTCTTCGTGAGCATGTGGGGATATTTTCTCTATCAGGGCGTCGGAGATCCGCTGGGCGGCATCAACTCCCTCTGGCCGCTCTTCGGGATTTCCAATCAGCTCCTCGGCGCCGTAGCCCTCTGCGTCGGCACCACCGTAATCATCAAGATGGATCGCGCCCGCTACGCATGGGTCACCGTGATGCCGCTCACGTGGCTGACCACGGTCACGTTGACCGCCGGCCTTGAAAAGATATTTGCGGCGGATCCGGCGCTCGGATTTCTCTCGCACGCGCGGCTGCTCCTCGCGGCGGCACAAAGCGGGCAGCTCCCGCCGGGCGTCGCGAGCTCGGCCGCGGCCGCCCGGATGGCGTTGAACGACCGGCTCGATGCCGGCGTTGCCGCGTTCTTTATTTCGTGTGTGATCGTCGTACTGGTAGCGTCCGTGAGAGAATGGTGGCTCGTGCTGTCCGGCCGGAAGGTCAGGAGGTCCACCGAGCACTCGTTCGAGGCAGCTGTAAAACCGGCGCCGCCCGGGTAAATACAGGGAAGGCATCGACTTTGCTAAAATCGACTTTGCTAAATGCGTTCACGAGCTCTTTTTCGTCCGAGCTCATGGTTGTGGGGCCCTCCTGAATCGGAGCAGCATGGACCGAATCCTGGTCACCGGCGGGACGAGCTTTTCCGGTCTGCATCTCGTCCGAAGTCTTGTGCGCGAAGGTCACGCGGTCCGCGTAATGACGCGATCGCTCGAGCGCGCCCGTGCACTCCTTCCCGCCGAAGCGGAGATCATCGCCGGCGAGATCACGGAGCGCCTCGATGTCGTCCGTGCGATGGAGGGGCGCGAGCTCGTCTATCATCTCGCCGACAGCTCGGGCGCCGGCCGCATCACCGATGCCCGCGATCACTGGCGCATCAACGTGCAGGGCACGCGGCTCGTCCTGCAGGCGGCGATGGAAGCCGGCGTCCGGCGCATCGTCCACTGTGGAACGGCGCGCGTGCACGGCGACACCGGGCCCGGCTCCGCGAACGAGGAGTCCGCGTTCCGCCCCACCAACGCGTACGAGCTCACGAAGATGCAGGCCGAGCGTCTGGCGTTGCTGTTCGTGAGCGAGTGCGATCTTCCGGTCGTCGTCGCGCGACCCACGTGGACCTATGGCGCCGACGATCGCCGCTTCCGTGGCATGATGGCGTCGGTGCGCCGAGGCCACGTGGTAATTCCAGGAACGCGCACGGCGCGCGTGCATCCGATCCACGTCGAGGATCTCGTGCGCGGGCTCAAGCTTCTCGCCACGCGCGATGCCGCGATCGGCGAGTCGTTCATCCTCGGCGGCCCCGAACACCTCTCGCTCGATGAGCTGATCACCGTCCTCGCGCGCGCGGTGGGAGTGAAGCGCCCGCAGGTGCACATCCCCGAGCTGTCGACGCGCGCACT
>JBDTXL010000358.1:0-3834 GCA_040006195.1 Gemmatimonadota bacterium
GCGCGCATGTTCAGGAAAAGTGGCGGAACCCCTCGGCGGGCGCCAGCCGTTCGCCGTTGATTCGCGCGGTAACGCCGATGCCATCGGGGATGGGCTCCATGACGCGGCCGATGGCGGCGATGCGGAGCCCGGTGGCGCGCTCGAAGGCGGAGACATTGAGCGCCGCCGCGCAGACGATGAGCTCGTACTCCTCGCCGCTCACTGCCGCGGCGCGCGCGTCAACGCCGTCGTGCAACGGTATCCGATCGAGATCGATCTGGATGCGGACGCCGCTCGCGGTCGCCATGTGCTCCGCATCCGCGAGCAGGCCATCGGAGAGGTCGATCGCCGCGCGCGCGCCGCTGCGCGCGAGCCAGATCGCCTCGGCGATGCGCGCGATCGGGCGCGCAAATCGGGCGCGCGCGGCGGGATCGGGAGTGTCGCCGCGCTGCCACGCTGCGAGCGCGGCGCCGGGACCGCCGAGCGTGCCAGTGACATAGACTGTGTCGCCAAGGCGTGCGCTGCTGCGCCGAAGCGGTGCGGCGGTGCTGCCGAGCACCGTGAAGCCCAGCGTGAGATCGCTCGCACCAGTGATGTCGCCGCCGCGCACGAGCGCCTTCGCGACATCGAGCGCGTCGCCGACGCCGTCGCCGATCTCGCCGACGCTCGCGAGCCACGACTTCGGGAGCCCGAGCGCGAGGAGCACGCCGAGCGGCGACGCGGCCATCGCGGCGAGATCGCTGAGCGCGGCCATCGTCGCGCGATAGCCGATCTCGCGCGGTGTGAGCCACGCGCGCTCGAAGTGGATGTGCTCTACCGAAGTGTCCGCGCTCGCGACGAGTTGCTCGCCGGCGGGAACTTCGAGGAGCGCGGCATCGTCGCCTATTCCCTCCGCGCGCGATCCCCATCGTGCGAGGAGCGTGCGGATGATGTCGAACTCGCGGCCGGAGCCGAGCTCGATCGATTCGCTCACCGCGTGCGCGAGCTCATCGTTCGCCGACGACCGGAAGCTCGCCCAATACCGGCGACACGAATGAAACCAGCGGCTCGTGCCACACGCGGCGCGCAGCGAGATCGAGATTCGCGAAGGTCACACCCCGAACGTACCCGCGCCCCGCGATCTCCGCTACACGCCCGTGCACCCACGCGGCGCACGCGCCGGCGGTGAGCGCGTTGCCGGTTTGCGCGAGCAGCGTGCCAGCAATGCCCGAGAGCAGATCGCCGCTACCACCAGCGGCGAGCACCGGCGTCCCCGCGCAGCTCACGAGGCGCTCGCCCGCGACCGCGGTGATGATCGTCGGCACGCCCTTCAGCAGCACCGTCGCACGCGTTCGCCTCGCGAGGTCGATGCCGATGTCGAAGCGCTGCGCGAGCACATCGTCGATGTGCACGCCGAGCATCCGCGCGAACTCGGCCGGGTGCGGAGTGAGCAGTGCCGCGCGCTCACCGATGAGCGCTCCGAGCTGCTCGGGCTCGCCGGCGAAGACGTTGAGCGCATCGGCGTCGAGCACTACGGGGCCGCGAAAGCCACGGAGCACGCGCTCCACGATCGCTCGGCTACCGTACGATGCGCCAAGTCCCGGGCCGATCACCACGGTATCGGCCCAGCCGGATATCATGTTGTCGACATCCGCGGCGTTCTCGGGCCACGCGTGCGCTGGTGCCTCGGGGACCGCAGCCTGCACCACGGGGATGTTCTCGCGCGCAACGACGAGCCGAACCATCCCGATTCCACTCCGCAACGCCGCACGCGCTGCAAGCAGCGGCGCACCAGCCATCCCCACCTGTCCGCCGATGATCAGGAGTTTGCCGCGCGTCCCCTTGTGCGCGTCCGCAAAAATCGGAGGCACGTGCGCGCGCACCCAGTGCGCGTCGACGAGGCGCGGCAGCGCATCGGATGCGCCGGCATCCTCGAGCCCAATGTCGAGCACGATCACGCGCCCTGCGCTGCCGCGCGCGATGCCCAGGCCGCGCTTGAGTGTCGCGAAGGTGAGTGTGAGATCCGCTCGAACCGCGCCCGTCGAAGTACCCGTGTCCGCATCGACGCCGCTCGGCATATCGAGCGCGACCACTACGGTTCCACGCGCGCGCGCCTCGCTGATCGTCGCAATGCACGCGGCGATCTCGCCATGCGGCTCACCCTTCGCTCCCACGCCGAGCAGCGCGTCGACGATGAGCTGCGCATCCTGCCCCTCACCGCGCGTCACCATCCGCCTCGTGCGATCGCGCTCGGCCTTCGCCTGCTCGCTGCGCGCGTCGCCCGCCTCGCGCACGAACACTCGCGCACCGTAGCTCGCGAGCGCGCGCGCGACGACCCATCCATCGCCGCCGTTGTTGCCGGGCCCCGCGTAGACGTTCACCGTGGCGCCCTTCACATCGGGATACGCGCGAAGGATCGCGGCCGCCGCGGCCTCGCCCGCGCGCTGCATCAGCGCGCGCGCCGGCGTTCCCGCCGCAATCGCGCGCGTATCGAGCATCGCCGCCTCGGCCGCCGTCGTCACACGCACGAGCGTCACGGCGTGCGCGACGTGTCGAGTAGAAACGAAAGACGGCGGCCTCGTGGGCCGCCGCGGCTGTCTGCGATTGCGTGAGTCGTGCTCATTTGTGCGATTGGGTGACCGTGCGCCCGAAGCTGATCTCGCCGTTGCCGATGCGGATGTTGAAGCCGCCGTCGGGATTGCTGCGTACCCACGCTTGGTACGTGATCGGCGCACCGCCCCGTCCGTAGTCGCTCAGTGGAAGCATCGCGCACCTCCTGCATTTTCGGCACTCCGGAAGCTCATTGCTCTCCATGCAGCCTCCTCCCCACACGCTGCAACTTCGTCGGAAACGTGCGCTACACATCCGTCCGGGTTCGTAGTGTAATTTACTCAATTCGCACGCGCGAGTCACTCTCATCGATGGGGATTTCGAGCACTGATTCACCGTCCCGCTACCATCATACGCGGATTGGTTACGGTCTGCTCATCATGCTGACAGTGGGCCTCGCGCTCACCGTTGGCATCGCCGCAACCAGCTTGCACGTAACGCCACCCGGCCCCTCGCGAACGGTAGCGCTCTCGATCGCCGGCGCGGTGGCGCTGAAGGTGCTAGCGGCGGCGAAGATCTTTTCCAGCCTGACGACCAATGTGCGCGGTGGGAAGATGCGTCGTCCACTAGTCGTCGTCTTCGCGGACATTTCATGGTGAGACGCGGTCGATCAGATCGTGCTCGAGCAGGTGGGCCGGCTTCTCGTCGTCCGCCGCACCCCACCCGTTCGCGCCGGAGATGCACCGTCGCCGCTAGCTGATTAGCGACGCACCAAGTCGCGCAGGAGAGACGTCAACGCCATGGGCAATCGCTCGGCGCGGGACAACACGGCGAAGTCTCGACCGAAAATCCGGGCAGCGTAGCGTGGTGCCTCCCGATCCACGGTCAGACAGAAGCAATGGAGCCCCTGGAGCCGCGCCTCGGCTACCGCCACCCGCGTATCCTCGACGCCGTAGCGCCCCTCGTACTGATCCACGTCGTTGGGCCGGCCATCGGATAGCAGCAACAACACGCGATGCCGGGCAGCCTGACGCATAAGCCGGGCGGTTGCATGTCGAATGGCCGCGCCCGCGCGGGTAAAGCCTGAGGGCTCGACGCCGGCGATTCGTCGTCGGATGTCCGTCAAGGTCCGCTTGTCGTCGAACTCCCTGATGATCCGAACCTCCACGCGAGTGGATCCCTCGCCAGAGAATGACAGGATCGAGTGCGGATCGCCCAGCGCACGAAGCGCCTCTGCGACGATTATCAGCGCCTCCTTCTCCGTGTCGATGATTCGCCGATCACCCGAAACCCAACTGTCGGTCGACGCACTCGAATCGACCAGCA
>JBDTXL010000359.1:0-3388 GCA_040006195.1 Gemmatimonadota bacterium
TGGCCAGTGAGCTCGCCGTAGTGCGTGAGCGTCTGGAGCTCGGTCGTGAGGGCGCGATTGGCCCGCTTCAGCTCGAAGCTTTCCAGCGCCTTCTTGATCAGCGCTTTGAGCTCGCTCAGCTTCTCCGCGTTGAGCGGCTTCTCGATAAAGTAAAAGGCCCCGCCATCGGTGACAGCATCGACGGCGGATCGGATGGTGCCCTGACCCGAGATGACGATGCATTCGGTTGCCATCCCGCGCTGGCGGATTTCCCGGAGGAGCGCGACGCCATCGACCTTGGGCATCTTGAGGTCCGCGAGGACCACGCCGAACGGTTCCGCGATGAGACGCTGGAGCGCGCGCTCTCCATCGCTGGCGATCTCGGTGTCGTAGCCTTCGTCGCGCAGAATGGCGCTCAACCCTTCGGTTATGGCGCGTTCGTCGTCGGCGATCAGAATCTTGGCGGTCATGTATTCGAATCGACTCCAGCGCGCGCGGGCGCGGGGAACAGGAGAGCTGTTTCGTCTTCATCGGAGCTGAGGCGAGCCTCGATCTCAGCCGCAAAGCGTTCGATCTTTGCCGCGATCGGCCTTCCAGCGCCGCCGATCATCCGCAACGAAACCATTCCGTCGGAGCGACCCAGCCTGGCAGTGACTTCGAGGTTGGCCCCAATGGTGACGTCGAGCGCTTCCGCGAGGAGAGCGCGAACGGCATTACCGTCGACAGTGACAAACAATTGTTCTGATTCGGGCTCGATGGTAAGCGAGCCCCCGCCCGCCGTCGCTATCGCGCCGTAAAGCACGGACAGCGGCTGCAGGGCAGTCCGCAAATCTACCGGGATGGGAAGGGGGCGCGCCAACGACAGGAGCGCTTCGACCAGGGGAATGGTGCGTTCCAGCTCGGCGGCCGCCGCAGCGGCGAAGGGCGCGAGCGCGGATCCTTCGATTCCTGGGCGCGCGCTCCGCGAGCGCACGACCTCGAGATTCAGCGCAAGACCGTTGAGCGGATTCTTGAGCTCGTGGGCTGACCGCCCAGCCAGTCTGCCCAGGCAGGAGAGCCAGAGGGCCGACGCGTCGCCCACGGGCTCATTCGCCAGCGTCCGGATCGTCCGGCGCTTGCTCCACCGTAACGCCTCCGGAGGTGCGGCGACGCAGGACGGGCGCCTTCACGAAGCGCATCACCGCCTCCGCGGTGCCGCCGATGCGTAGCTGTTCGAAGAGGAAGGTGAAGGTCTTGTCGTAGGCGGCTGCGAACTTCGCTTTCTCGCTCTCGGGCAGCTCCCACAGATCCTTCTTGAACGGACCGAGCGCCTTCTTCCGGCTCTTGTAGTAGAACTGCTCGTCGGAGTCGCCGCTCTTGCGCTCCTCTTTCGCGTTCTCATCGAGCCATTTGTAGATGCGTGCGCGAAGCTCGGCCGGCATCTGCTCGAAGAGAATGTTCTGGAAGTTGGTAGCGAGATGAATCTCCGCCGTCTCGATGCGCGGGAAGTTGTCGAAGGCATTGGCCGGGAGAGTCGATGCGCCGTGCTGCACCGCGCCCGACATCCCGAACTCGTCGCGAGCGACCTTCGAGAGCGCCTCCAGCGCCTCGAGATCGAGCTTCACATCGGCGATGCCACCGTCGGGGAGCACGACGCCGCCATGTGATGTACCGGTCTGCACCGAGATCTTCGATAGTCCGACCGCGCCCGCGGAGCGCTTCTCGAGCGCCTTCACGAAGCCGCTCATGAACGCGCGGAGCTCGGGGACGGTGCTGTTCTGCGTGCCGACTTCGCCGATCTCACCGCCGATCGAGATCGTCACGCCGTGTGGCTCGATCGAGCGCACGTACGCCGCAATCTCCGCAGCGGTCTCGTAGTTGAGCTCCTGCTGCGCATCGAGCGTCGGAAGATGAATGTCGACGAGCGTCGACGTGTCGACGTCGATGTTGTAGAAGCCGGCGGTCACCGCCTCGAGCGCGAGCTGCTTCACCGCCGCAACCTCGCCGGTCGGGTCGGCGGCGAACTTCTTCGCATTCACCTGAAAATGATCGCCCTGGATGAAGACGGGACCGCGGAATCCCTCGCGCAGCGCAGCGGCGAGCATTACGGTGACGTACTCGGACGGACGTTGCGCGGTGTACGCGATCTCGGAGCGTGCGATCTCGAGGATGAAGGCGCCGGCGTTCATGCGCACCGCGGTGCGGAAGATCGCGCGCGCGGTGTCGTACGACATGCCGCGCACATTCATCGCGGGAACGGTGAAGCCATTCACGTCGCCGCGGCCGCGTGCCGCGTAGAGATCATGAATCGACGCGGGACGTACGCCAACGGACTGCGCCGTCTCCCAGATCATCCAGTTCGCATGATCCTTCGCCTGGCCTTCGCCGAAGACCGCCTGCTTCACGAGCGCATCCATCTTCTCGCTGCGGAGGGCGCTCTCGTTGCGGACCGTGAGGTGCCCCTGCTGGACCTCTATGTCGTCGCCAAACGGGCTCGCCGACGTAGCTCCCTGACCTTGCATCAATCCTCCGAAGTCGTCGTCTTCTCGCCCCACATGGGGAACGTGGAAGATGGAGGAAAGTCGCGAACCCCACTCGTCGGGGCAAGGGTTGGAACGACCGACTTACGTGAGGTCGACCGTCAGGCCGTCGTATGCCGGAAAAAGTCCCGCGGGCAGCTTGCCCTCGAGCGCCGCGTGGAAATTATCGTGCGTCAGATGCGTGAGATACGTGCGTTCGGCGCCGACCACCCGCGCCGTCTCGATCGCCTCCGGCACGCTCATGTGCGTGGGATGCTCCTTCCAGAACAGCGCGTTGAGCACGAGCACCGTCACGCCGCGCAGCGTCTCGATCGCCGCGG
Organism: Gemmatimonadota bacterium; assembly: GCA_040006195.1. GTDB lineage: Bacteria > Gemmatimonadota > Gemmatimonadetes > Gemmatimonadales > Gemmatimonadaceae > FEN-1250. The sequence continues at coordinate 2,819 of JBDTXL010000359.1, forward strand.
GAGGGAGGAGCTTGGCATCGGTGACGTAGCCGAGCGCGCCGATGCGGTAGCCGAACACCGTGGTGTGGCCGTGCGGGACCGCGATCGGCGTGATCGTCTCGCCGGCGATGCGCATCGGCACCCCCGCCTCCAGCGTCGTGAGCTCGCCCTCGGGCTTCGTGGTACCCGGCAGCGGGCGCATGCGCTCGTCGAAGATGTACGCGAAGCGCTGCGCCAGCGTCTCGACCGTCTCGGCCGGTCCGTACATGCGGAGCGCCTGCCTGCTGCGGACGCTCAGCGCGCGTACATCATCGATGCCGTGGATGTGATCCGCGTGCTCGTGCGTAAAGAGAATCGCATCGACGCGATCGATACGGTTCGCGATGAGCTGGAGCCGCAGCTCGGGCGGCGTGTCGATGAGGATCCGCTTCCCCGCGTCCGTCTCAACGAGTGCGCCGCTCCGCGTGCGCTTGTCGCGCGGATCGCTGCTCCTGCACACCTCGCAATCACACCCGATCTGCGGTACGCCGAAGCTGGTCCCCGTGCCGAGGAAGGTGAGCTTCACACCACCTCGACGCGGAGCAGATTGGT
>JBDTXL010000360.1:0-2293 GCA_040006195.1 Gemmatimonadota bacterium
CGAACGTCACGGCGTACAGCGCCAGCGCGCGCCAGAGCCGGCGCCGGCCGCCGAGCAGAATCGCAGGCATCGCTGGTAGTCCACCAGCACTCGTGACCTCTTCCAGCGCCCGCACCAGCTCGGCCGCACTCTGTGGCCGATCGTTCGCGTCCTTCTCCAGACATCGCATCACCAGCCGCGCGAGGAGCGACGGTGCATCCGCTCGTAACTCGGTGATCGGTTTCGGTCGCTCACCCATCTGCGCGGCGAGGAGCTTCTGCGGCGAGCGACCATGAAAGGGTGGCCGCCCCGCCAACAGCTCGTAGGCCATCACGCCGAACGCGTAAATGTCCGCGCGATGATCCGTGTCGGCATCCGCCGCGGCCTGCTCCGGCGCCATGTAGGCAGGTGTGCCGAGCGATGTGCCGACGTGAGTAAGCGTTCCACCCGCAACTTCTCGCTTCGACTCCGAGAGCGCCTTCGCCACGCCGAAGTCGGTGACGACCGCCGATCCACCCGAAATCAACACGTTGTCCGGCTTGATGTCGCGATGCACAACGCCTTCCTCATGCGCGCAGCTGAGCGCCCGTGCCACGTCCTTGAGCATGGATACGACTTCGGATATGGACAGCGGGTCGCCATTCGTAAGGCGGGCGCGAAGCGAGTGTCCGTTCACGAACGGCATGATGTAGTAAGGGAGTCCGTGCATCTCGCCGGCCGTGAGCACAGGTACGATGTGCGGGTTCTGTAGGCGGGCAGCGAGCTGAATCTCGCGCTTGAACCGGTCGATCGAGACGCCCTCCGCGAGCTCCGGCGGCAATACCTTGATGACTACGCGACGGCCGAGCGCAGTCTCGGTCGCGGAAAAGACGCGCGACATCCCCCCGCCACCGAGCTCGCCGTCGATCTGATAGGTTGCACCGAGCGCCTCTTCCAGCTGCTCGCGGAGGTCGGTCGACAGTGGCTCTCACCTTTGTGGACGTGCGACCAGTGAAGCTTCCGGGGCGCGTACGACGATTCGAGAGCATTCAAGTTGTAGCGCGCACGACCGTTGTCGCATGTTGGGGTCGATGTGTAGCTATCGCAAGGGTGGTTTGGCTTCTCGCATACCGTCTTCGACTAACGCAGGAGGCCGAATGGCGTTGAAAAATGCTGAGAGTCGACGCCCGGTGTCTGAAAAGGGATCGTCGTGCGCGCGGCGCTGCGTCGACTCAGTGCGATACCAGCGCGAGGTGGCATGACGATAGACACCGACGGGTCATTGCCGGCTCAGCTCCACCCTTCGGTTCTGCGCCCTTCCAACCAGCGTCGCATTCGTCGCCTTCGGCGCACTCGCCCCCGCCCCGCCCGTCGCGAGGCGGTCAGCCCCGATACCGCGCGACACGAGTGCCGCCTTCACCGCTGCCGAGCGTCGTTTCGAGAGCGCGAGATTCGACGCATCGCCGCCGACGTTGTCGGTATGACCGGTGACAGTGAGCTTCCACGTCGGATCGCGCTTCATCATCGAAGCAATGGCATCGAGCGTCGAATCCGACTGCGCGCGAATCTCGGCACTGTTGTACGCGAAATAAATTCCATAGATGTCGACGGGTTTCCGCGCGGCGAGCGCCGCCTCCATGTTCTTCACCGTGCTCGCACTCGGCCAGTCGATGCGCACCACCGTCATCGAGTCTTCGCCCACGCGAAATTGTAGCAGGATCGGATTCGCGGGATCGTCGAGCACGTACATGTCCGCATTCCGGTCGCCATCGTCGCCCGTCAGCTTCCCGCGAAAGTGCCGCGAGGGCAGTGCGACCACGACGTTGTTCACGAGGATCGAGATCGGCACCACTGCGGCCTCGACACTCGACATCGTGCCGGATACCGTGAAGCCTGCCCCACCCATGTCGATCGCCATGTCGCCGATCTTCTTCGCGGAGTCGGCGCTCACGGCGCCGGCGCCGGCAGCGACCATCATCTTCTCGAGAACCCCGGCGGTCGCGGCGTTGATGCCGCCGGTCCCATCGTCGATGAAGGTGACCTTCGTGCGCCCCGTGGCGCGAAGCTCCGCCAGCCCAGCTGTGGAGAGCTGCGACGTCGTCGTGCCGGTGTAGATTTCCTCCGCGTCCATCCCGCTCGAGATGCGCGGCCTGAGCGTGTGCGCGCTCTGGAGATCGGACTTGAGCACCGTCCTCGTCGCCTGAATCTGTTGCGGCGGCTCGCCGTTATTTCCAGGTCGGTCTGCCGTAATCACGAACGCAACCCGATCGCTCTCGATTCCGGTCACGCGCCGCACCGACTCGTAATCGCCCGCCGGTTCGCGCACCGCGCCGAC
>JBDTXL010000361.1:0-1595 GCA_040006195.1 Gemmatimonadota bacterium
TTCCGGCGGTTCGATCGCCCGCGACGAAGCGATTGATCTCGCCGTGAATGACCTTCCCGGTCGAGGGATCGACGTATTGCCCGACCTCGAAGAAGAACGGGACGTTCCAGATGTGGTGCAGCCCAAACGGAAGCAGCGCACGCTCGACCACACCATAGAGTGCGAAGGCTGTTGCCGGATGCGCCGTGGCGGCCCAGTGAGAGAAGCCGTCGATGCCGTGGCCGATCGGCGGCCAGATGAGGCTCAGTACGATGCCGACGAACACCGCGGCGAACGCGGTGAGGATCGGCACGGAGCGCTTGCCGGCGAAGAATCCGAGATACGCAGGGAGTGTGAGCCGGTAGTATCGATTGAAGAGGATCGCCGCGACCGCGCCGATGAGAATTCCTCCGAACACTCCCGTCTCGATCGACGGGATTCCCATCACCAGCTTCGGATCGTAGTGGAGGAGCGGCGCCATCACTCCCATCGTCGCGAGCATCACCGCGAAGCCGACCACCGCCGCCAGCGCCGCGACGCCATCGTTGCCGGTGAGCCCGAGCGCGACGCCGATCGCGAAGATCAGCGGCAAATTCCCGAAGATCGCGCCACCCGCCTGCGCCATCACGCTCGAGACGACCTCGGGAAGCGCCTTGAACTTCGCGCTCCCTACGCCGAGCAGAATTCCCGCCGCCGGCAGCACCGACACCGGGAGCATCAGCGACTTCCCGATCTTCTGCAGCGATCCGAACGCCGAGCGAGTGAAGCTCATGTCGCGCTCCCGGCTTTTCTGCCTGCGAATCTCGCGACTATCGCGCGAACCGCCGCGCCATTCTCTGCATTCACCGCCTCGGCCGCCATCTCGCGGCAGAGCGCCATCGAGAGCCCGCGCACGCGCGCCTTCACCGCTGGAATGATCGGCACGTCGACACTGAGCTCGTCGACGCCAAGTCCGAGGAGGATCGGCACCGCATCGAGATCGCCGGCGAGCGCGCCACACACGCCCACCCAGCGCCCGTAGCCGTGCGCGCCTGCGGCCGTGCGCTCGATGAGTCGCAGCACGGCCGGGTGCAGCGCGTCGACCTGCGGAGCGAGCGCGGGATTGGTGCGGTCCATCGCGAGCGTGTACTGCGTGAGGTCGTTGGTGCCGATCGAGAGGAAGCTCGCCTCGCGCGCGAACTGGTCCGCGATCATCGCGGCGGCCGGCGTCTCGACCATGATGCCGATCGGGATCACGGGCACTCCCATCGCGGCACGCTCCGCTTCGACCATCGCGCGCGCCGCGCGCCATTCCGCGATCGTCGCGATCATCGGAAACATCAGCGCCACCTTCCCCACCTTCGACGCGCGCAGGATCGCGCGGATCTGCTCGCGCATCACGTCGGGGCGGCTCAGCGTGAAGCGCACGCCGCGCTCGCCGAGGAACGGATTGAGCTCGGCGCCGATCGGCAGATAGGCGAGCGGCTTGTCGCCGCCGACATCGAGCGTGCGGATGACGAGGATGCGATCGGGCCCCAACGCGCGCGCGACGGCGGAGTAGCTCTCCGCTTGCTCGTCCTCACTCGGGCGCGCGTCGCGATGCATGAAGAGGAATTCGCTCCGGAGCAGACCGACTC
>JBDTXL010000362.1:0-9231 GCA_040006195.1 Gemmatimonadota bacterium
CGAGATCGAGGTCGACGTCGGACGCGCGATGCCAGGGATCGGTGGACGAAGCATAAGTGAGACTCTGCGATGTGCGCGCGGTGCCGTGCTTCAGCACATTGCTGAGCGCGCCGCCGCTCGATGTGCGCCCGATCCACAGCTCGCGAATCGCATAGCCGGCGGAGTCGCGCGGATCGCGCGATCCCGCCAGCGCCGTGTGCGAGCCCGCGGTGAGCACGAGACGCACGAAGCGCGTGGCGATCGGCGCGTCGGCGAGTGCAATGCGCTGGTCGCCGCCCGCGCTCGTGTGCACGTCGCCGTGCGGAAATGTCATCCATCTCCCCGCCGGGCTCTCGTCGATGTCGTCGACGACGTCGCCCTTCCAGTACTGCACGCGAAAGTCGGTGGCGTATGGGTCGGCCCACGCGATGCGGATCGCCGAGACGTGGGCGACGGAGCCGAGATCGGCGATCACCCACTGCGGATGCGCGGTGCTGTCCTCGCGATCGAGAGCGGGATCGAGATAGGGATTGCTCTTCCAGAAGGTGCTCGTGTCACCATCATCGAGGCGCGAGTAGCCAGTGTTGTCGGCCTGGTCGACGGTGTTGCCGCGCCGTGGGAGGCGATAGCCATGCGTGAGCGTGATCGGCGTCGCTGACATGGAATCGGAGATCCAGTATCCTCGAGCGAGCGCGGAATCGCTCCAGCGGCCGTGCGGATTCCAGTGCCATGCCTCGATGCCGAGCTCAGTCCGTAGCCGATAGGACAGACGGCTGAGGCCGGCAGAGCGCATGGCGGCAATATTCTGCGGGGTGTAGATGTCGCGAAGCGTTCCCTTGCTATGTCCGTCGATGCCAGCGCCCAGCGCGAGCGAGGGGCGGAAGGTGGCGAGGGGCCGCCCACTATCTATTATCACCGTGGCGGCAGTAGCGGCGGATTGCCCTTGCAATGGGACAATGGCGCCACTCGCCAGGAGCAATAGAGCGCTGATAGGTGACACTTTCGGCCCTCGAGCTCGATGCGCGATCCGCGCGGGCAGAACTCTTGCTCGTGAAGTGGCAAAGCGGTTGCGCGTGCGCGACAGCAGGGTCGCATGTAAATAATTGATACTCACCACGCGGCCATCCACAGCGGCGGCCGTCCGCTCTCTTTCGGAGGTTCTTCCATGCGGGTTCGCCTCGTTCTTCCCTTCGTGGCTATTGCCCTCGCGGCGTGCGGCGGCAGCACGACCGCTCCAAAGGCGCCGGCGCACTTCTCCACGATCATCGTCTCCGACACCGGCTTCGCGCCCTCCGCGCTCACGGTGCAGACGAATACACTCGTCACCTGGAGCGTCACCTCCGGCAGCGATCACCATGTCATTCGCTTCACGAGCAACGTTCCCTCGGGCGGGAATCCGAACAGCAACGTGATCGTGAATGGCCAGAGCGCGTCGACGACCTTCCTCCAGACGGGCAGCTACACGTACGACGATTCGCTTCACGCCGAGCACCACGGTTCCATTATGGTGCAGTAGTTCCTCTTCGGCGGGCGCGCTACACGGGTGTCGCTTTGCCGCGTCAGCGTCCAAGAAAGTCCTGATAGCTTAGACGCTGATATGCCTCCCCGGCACGGACTTGCCCGTCGTCCGCGCCCGGGGTGCGCTGCATGACCTGACGCGTGTTGTAGCCGTAGACCATTCGCCCGCGCGCGTCCACCCAGCCAAAGCCGTCGAGATAGGAGAAGAAGGCGAACGGGTGCACATCGGCCGCGAGCAGATTCTTCCCCCACTTGTACTGGTCGTGCGCGAGGCCAAGCTGCGCGAGGAGCGTCGGCGCGACGTCTACCTGTGAGCCGACCACGCTCACCACTGTGTCGCGAACGGCGAGCGCGCCGCCGAGCCAGAGCATCGGGATGTGATAGAGCATCGAGGCACTCTCACCGGCGAGCAGCGGGAGCTTCGGAAGTGGATGCCCGTGATCCGCGATGATAACGACGAGCGTGCTGTCCCACCATGCTTCGCGCGATGCCTTCGCAACGAAGGCTCCGAGGCTCTGGTCCGTATATATGTGGGCGTTGAGAAATTTCGACTGCTCCGTCGCGCCCGCGATCACGGGCATCATCGGCACGTCGTACGGCTCGTGGCTGCTCAACGTGAAGAGCGTGGCAAAGAATGGCCGCGGGAAGGTCCGCACGTCCGCGAGGAGACGCGCGAGCACGACGTGATCGTGCGCGCCCCACTTCGAGCTCCAGTCCCTGCGATCGAAGTCGTTCTCGCCCACAATGCGATCGAAGCCATGCGCGACGAGATACGATTTGAAATCCGCGAACTCGAGCTCGCCGCCGTAGTAGAACGCCGTGTGGTAGCCTGCGTGCGCGAGGTCTTCGGCGAGGCCAGGGAGTCGCGCGGCGCGCGCGGGCGAGCTCAGAATCGGCGCGTTGGCCTGCGCGGGCCATCCGCTGAGAATCGCGGCAAGCCCCTTCGCGCTGCGATTCCCCGACGCGTAGATCGCATCGAAGAGCACGCCGGTGTGCGAGAGCGAATCGAAGTGCGGTGTGATGCCGGCGAGCCCGCCAAGCCGCTGGATGACTTTCGCCGTGCCGCTTTCCCAGATGATAACGATGACGTTGGGGCGCGTGACACGGAGCAGCTTGCGCGTGGACGCGTCGCTCGTGTGAAGCAGCGAGTCGACGAGCCTCCGTGCCTCCGGCTCGGTGATCGCGCCCGCGTAGGGATTGGTCGTGCGGTAGTCGCGGAGTGTGAGCGAGTGCAGAAAATTCCACGCGACGTTGAGCCCGGCCTGATTCGCGAAGTCGCTGTGTGAGAAGTAGGTGCTGCTGGGGTTGAGCGGCGTCCACTGCACGCCGCCACGGATCGGGACGAGCAGGAGCACGCCGGTGAGCAGCAGCGGCAGCGTGGTGCGCGAAAAACGACCGCCCTGCGCCTCGGCCACGTGTGCATCGACGATTTTATTGTATCCGTAGATCCCGATCGCCATGAGCGCGATGAGGATCACCACCAGCCATAGCAGTGGCGAGGATTCCGCGCTCGCCGCCGCCTCGCTTGGCGTCTTCAGATACGGCAGAAGCGACGAGTCCACCCGTGCGCCCCACTTGGCGAAGATGTCGAGATCGGTGGTGGCGAGCACCGCGGCGAAGAAGATCGCGACATAGTCGTAGACCCGGAACATCGTGCGCATCGCGCGGGGCGGGATGAGCGGGGCGACGGCGAGGAGGAGCGTCGGGATGATCGCGAGGTAGCCGGCAGCGGAGACGTCCATGCGCGCGCCACGCAACAGTAGTCCGCCGAGCACGCCTACGGTTAGCGCTTTCGACTCGGCGAGGTGGTAGCCGAGGAAGGCGAAGCGGAGGAGCGTGAAAAAGAGGAACCAGAACGCAAGACAGCGCGCGAGGAAGCGGAGCTTGGCGAGCGGCTCGCCGGCGGCGGTCGGCGACCAGTCGTGGGATGACGCAGTGTGCGTCGTCACGATGCAACGCCTGAATGCGTTGCGGAGGAGGAGTGAGCCGAGTTCACGCAGCAATTTACCGGGGCCCGTGCGGTGCGGCACACGGGTGCGTGGCATGACAGGGGCGAAATGCCTCTTGCGGTATAGTACTTTGTGTTATAAAGTACTTCCAACCGCACCGGAGCCACCCAGTGACATCCGCCACCGTCCCCGCCATAGCCGCCGCTTCTCCGAGTCCTGCAACCTCCCACACGCAGAGCTCCGCCCTCGACAGCTGGGGATGCGCCCTGGCGCTCGCCGCCTTGGGCACCGCCGTGCTGTGGAAGAGCAGCGTCGGCATCAACTGGCCGCTCTGGACTGCCGGCGTAGTGACCGCCCTCCTCCTCGGAGCGCGAGATCGATTCGGCGACGCAGGCGCCCCCGCCCGCGCTGCCGGTGCGTGGGCCATCGCACTGTCACTGTGCACCGCCATCACCTCGGACGACGTGCGCATCGCCGTTCTCGTGCTCGGTACCGTTCTCCTCCTCGCAGTCGCCCTCGTTGCGGCGGGCCATCGCTCACTCGACGTCCTCCACCTGCGCACCGCCTTTCTCGCTCCCTTTCTCGCCCTCGCGCTCACGATCTTTGGGTTGAGCGCAGAGATCACAGGCGGCGCGCGCAACTCGAAGTCGCCGCGCGCGAGCGCGATCACGCGCACTGCGCTCATCACCGTCCCCCTCGTCGTCGTCCTGATCCTCCTCCTCGGGGAAGCGGACCCTCTCTTCGCCGCAATTCGCGATGGCCTGAAGCATCTCGTGCCCGACGACGTCGTCGCCCAACTGCTCTTTTTCGTTTTTCTCCTCGTCGTCACGCTCGGCGCATTCGGCAGCGTACAGCTGGGCCAAACCCACGTCCACGCAGCCGATCAATCAATGAAGCGCACACTCGGATATCTCGAGCGACGTGTGCTCATGGCATCGCTCGCTGCGATCATGTGGATGTTCGTCGTGAGTGCCGCGATTTCACTCACGCGCGATCCCGCCTCGATGGCGGGGAGTGGGATCACCTACGCCGAGTACGTTCACAGCGGCTTCGCACAGCTCTCACTCGCAGCGTCGCTGGTAATCGCCGTCGTACTCGTGACCCGGCGTTCGTGGCTGGCGAACGATGAGATCGCACGGAAGCTCGCTCTCGCCGCCGTCGCCGGCGTCGGCGGTATGGTCATCATCGCCTTCATGCGTGTCGTCGGCTACGAGCATGTCTACGGCTTCACCACACTCCGCATCTACGCGCAGGCATATATGGTGGTGCTCGCCGGCATGTGCGCGCTTCTCGCTGTGGAGATCTCGCGGAGGGAGGCGTCGCCGCGCTTTGCCTACCACAGCGCCTCCACCGCACTCGCGGTTGCCGTATGCTGCGTAGTGTGGAACAGCGACGGGTGGATCGTGCGGCGCAACGTCGATCGCTACCTCGCCTCCGGGAAAATCGACATCTATTACCTCACCGCCGCGCTCTCCGATGATGCGACGCCGGCGCTCGTCGACAGCGTGCGGCGGCTGCACGAGCCGGCGCGCAGCATGGTTGTGCGATTTTTACGCGACAAGGACGCCCGTGGATCAAAACGAGATCCGTCGTGGTACGCGTGGAACTTCCGCTCGAGCGCAGGCGCGCGCGCCGCACACGTCTTCCACGCCAACGACATCGACGGCGCGCTCGGAACGCGCCAATCGCGATACGACTCGAAAGAATGAATGGGTTGCTGAGCCCGTCACTGAATCTCGCGCTCGGCTCCGCTAAATTTCTTCATGCTTCTCCGCATCACCGATCGTGGGCTGTACTGCGAGGCCGGCGACTTTTACATCGACCCGTGGCAGCCCGTCGATCGCGCGGTGATCACGCACGCGCATGGCGATCACGCGCGCTGGGGATCCCGCCACTATCTGGCATCGAGCGAAGGGCGTCGCGTGCTCCGCACCCGCCTCGGCGCCGACGCATCGATCCAGACAGTCGACTACGGCGAGCCGCTCGACATGGGTGGCGTGCGCGTTTCGCTCCACCCCGCCGGCCATATTCTCGGCTCGGCACAAATTCGCGTCGAGCAGGGCGGCGAGGTGTGGGTCGTCTCTGGTGACTACAAGACTGATCCCGACCCAACGTGTACGCCGTTCGAGGTCGTGCGGTGCCACACCTTCATCACCGAGTCGACTTTCGGGCTGCCGATCTACCGCTGGCAGCCGCAGAGCGAAGTGTTTGCGGAGATGCGCGAGTGGTGGAGCGCGAACGCGCAGGCAGAGCGTGCGTCGATCGTGTACGCATACGCGCTCGGCAAAGCGCAGCGCGTGCTCGCGGGACTGCTCGATTCCGACGGTGGTGCGATGGGCCCGATCTACACCCATGGTGCGGTCGAGCGCCTCACGCGCGACTACCGCGATTCGGGGATCGTGCTCCCGCACACGCAGCACGCGAGTGAGATGCCGCGCGGTCATGATTTCGGCGGGAGCCTCGTGATCGCGCCACCCTCCGCTGCGGGCAGCACGTGGCTGCGTCGCTTCGGCGCGGTGTCGCCCGCCTTCGCATCGGGGTGGATGCAGATCCGCGGCGCGCGCAGACGTCGCGCGGTGGACCGCGGCTTCGTGCTCTCGGATCACGTCGACTGGCCGGCGCTGCTCTCCACCATCGAGGCGACGGGCGCCGAGCGTGTGTGGGTGACGCATGGATTCCGCGAGCCAGTCGTGCGATGGCTCCTGGAGAAGGGGATCGGCGCGCTCAGCATTGCGAGCCACTGGGAGGGCGAAGAGGAAGTCGAATCGCCGGTTGCAGGCGAGGACATCGTCGCGTGAGGCGATTCGCGCAGCTGTTCGCCGAGGTCGATTGCACGACCCGAACGAACGAGAAGGTCGATGCGATGACGTCGTACTTCGCCATCGCCGATCCGGCCGATGCGGCGTGGGCGGTCTACTTCCTCTCTGGCAGTCGCCCGAAGCGGCTGATTCCCGTGCGGCGGCTCTCCGCATGGGCACTCGAGATCGCACAGATCCCGGAGTGGCTCTTCGACGACTGCTACGATGCCGTCGGCGATCTCGCGGAAACGATCTCGCTTCTGCTCCCACCCGCCACGAGCTATGCGGAGCGTCCACTGCACGAGTGGATCGAGCAGCGCGTACTCGGCCTCTCAAAGCTCGGCGAAGAGGCGCAGCGCGACAGCATTCGCGAAAGCTGGAGCGCGCTCGACGGCGTGGAGCGCTTCGTGTGGAACAAGCTGATCACCGGCGGCTTTCGTGTTGGAGTGTCGCACCAGCTCGTGGTGCGTGCGTTGTCGAGGGCGAGCGGCATCGACGAGGGAACGATTGCGCATCGTCTCACCGGCCACTGGAAGCCGACCGCCAACGCGTATCGCGCACTGATCGCCGCCGACACGAGCGATGCGGATCGCTCGCGGCCGTATCCGTTCTACCTGGCGTACGCGCTCGAGGGATCGCTCGAGGAGCTTGGCGACGCGAGCGAATGGCAGCTCGAATGGAAGTGGGACGGCATCCGTTCGCAGCTGATTCGCCGCGATGGCAAGAGCTATCTCTGGTCGCGCGGCGACGAGCTCGTAACCGATCGCTTTCCGGAGATCGCCACCGCCGCGGAATTTCTTCCCGACGGAACGGTGATCGACGGCGAGATCATGCCGTGGGCGAACGACGCTCCCCTTCCCTTCGCGCAGCTGCAACGTCGCATCGGACGCACGAAGCTCGGCCCAAAGATTCTCGCCGACGTGCCGGTGGTGCTGATCGCCTACGACCTCCTCGAAATAGAGGGGCGGGACCTGCGCGCCGAGCCGCTGTCCTCGCGACGCGCGCAGCTCGCGACGGTAATCGCGAACGCACGAGCCGAGTCGCGCTTCCTGCTCTCGCCAATCGTGCACGCCACCACGTGGGATGACGCTCGCGACGCGCACGTGCGCGCGCGAGAGCAGCTGGCCGAGGGGTTGATGCTCAAGCGGCTCGACTCGCCATACGGTGTCGGGCGTCGCAAAGGCGGATGGTGGAAGTGGAAGGTGCAGCCCTTCACCGTCGACGCAGTGATGGTCTACGCTCAGGCGGGGCACGGACGGAGAGCGTCGCTGCACACGGACTACACCTTCGCTGTGTGGCGCGACGGTGTGCTCGTGCCGATCGCGAAGGCGTACTCGGGGCTCACGGATGTCGAGATCCGCGAGCTCGATGGGTGGATCCGCCGCAACACCAAGGAGAAGTTCGGACCGGTGCGTCACGTCGAGCCGGTGCACGTCTTCGAGCTCGCCTTCGACGGGATTCAGGCATCGCCGCGGCACAAGTCCGGGATCGCTGTGCGCTTCCCGCGGATTTTGCGCTGGCGAAAGGACAAACCGCCGGCCGAAGCGGATACGCTCGATACGCTGCAAACCTTGCTGCGGGAGCAGTCGTGACGGCGCTGGCGGCCCCGAGAGATCTCTTGAATTCAAGAGATAACTTCGTGGACGTGGATCGCTGGTTCGCGTCGCGCGGATGGAGGCCGTTCGGCTTTCAGCGCGAGGTGTGGAGCGCATATCGCAGCGGCGAGAGCGGCCTGATCCACGCGGCCACCGGCACCGGCAAGACGCTCGCCGCCTGGTGGGGGCCGTTGCTCGAGTGGATCGAGGAGACGCGCGACGTCGTGCCGATCGCCGCGAAGAATGTGCGGCGTAGCACCGCACCTCCGCTCCGCGTCCTGTGGATCACGCCGCTCCGCGCCCTCGCCGCTGACACCGTGGAGGCACTCGCCGCACCGCTGCGCCATCTCGCGATTCCGTGGACCCTCGAGTCGCGCACCGGCGACACCCCCGCCGCGATGCGCGCGCGTCAACGGAAGCGGCTGCCGACAGCGCTCGTCACGACACCCGAGAGCCTCTCGCTGTTGCTCACGCGCGAGGACGTGCGCGAGCTCTTCGCAGATCTGCGCGCCGTAGTCGTGGATGAATGGCACGAGCTGCTCGGCACCAAGCGCGGCGTGCAGGTGGAGCTCGCCCTCGCGCGCGTGCGCACGCTCGCGCCCGCCGCGCGCGTGTGGGGACTCTCGGCTACGATCGGCAATCTCGAGCAAGCGAGGGATTCGCTGCTCGGCGGCACCGAATCGCACGCGACATCTCGAATCGTGAAGGGAGTCGAGCCCAAGCGAGTGATCATCGACTCGCTCATCCCTCCGACCATCGAGCGCTTCCCGTGGGCCGGGCACCTCGGCACGCAGATGGTGCCGCAGGTGGTCGCGGCGGTAGAGGAAGGCGAGAGCGCGATCGTATTTACGAACACGCGGTCGCAGACGGAGATCTGGTACCAGGCGATTCTCGCCGCGCGTCCGGAATGGGCCGGCACGATCGCGCTGCACCACGGCTCGCTCGATCGTCGCAAGCGCGATTGGGTGGAAGATGGACTTCGCGCGGGCACACTGCGCTGCGTAGTCGCGACATCGTCGCTCGACCTCGGTGTCGACTTCTCGCCGGTCGATCGCGTGCTGCAGATCGGAAGTCCGAAGGGAATCGCGCGTCTGCTGCAGCGCGCAGGGCGCAGCGGGCATCGCCCCGGCGCCGTGAGCCGGATCAGCTGCGTGCCGACGAACACGCTCGAGCTGATCGAGGTCGCTGCGGTGCGCGATGGGATGTACGCCGGAGCCGTCGAGGCGCGCGCGCCGCTCGAGCGCCCGCTCGATGTTCTCGCGCAGCACGTCGTCACCGTCGCCCTTGGCGGCGGCTTCGAGCCAGCGCGACTGCTGGCCGAGGTGCGCGGGACACGTGCGTATGCGGGGCTCACGGACGATGAGTGGGAGTGGACCATCGCGTTTCTGACGA
>JBDTXL010000363.1:0-6548 GCA_040006195.1 Gemmatimonadota bacterium
TACGCCCTCGACCGAAGCCAGTAATGCCGCCACGTGGATCTTCCAAGCACCGGCCAGGGTTTCATGCAGTCGTGCTGGCGATCGGCTTCATTGTCGGCGGCCTGATGACATCGGTGGCTCGACACTTTCTTCCGGCGGGCGCCGTGAAGGAGTTTCTCACCTCGGGCGTGACGCCGGGCTTCGGCGCGCTCTCGGTCGATCTCATCATCATAAAGTTTGCCTTAGGGCCTGTGGCGCTGGACGTTTCACTCCTCAGCTTTCTGGGAGTGCTCGTGGCCTACCTCATTGCGCGTTCGCTTTTCTAGGGGGGTTTGTATGTTCGGTCAGCTGGGCTTCGGCGAAATACTCATGATCATGGTCGTCATCCTCCTTCTCTTCGGCGCGAAGAGGATTCCAGAGGTGGCGGCATCGTTCGGGAAGGGGATCAAGGAGTTCAAGAAGAACATCAACGACGTGACACACGAAGTCACGACTCCCCCGCGCACCGACTCGCTCCAGCCGCCCCGCGCCGTCGACGGCGCAGCGGTAGCCGACGAAGCACACCCGGAACCGCGACGGCTGATCTAGTTGCAGTGGGTGGAACGGCCGCGCCGGAACACACGCGTGAGCAATTTTGAAAACCGAGTCAACGGACCGGAAGCACGGATACCACGAATTCGTCATCCGTATTTTCCGTCCTGGTGATCCGTTGAGTCGTTTTCCCATTGGTTAGTGCCGGAACGGTGAACAAAAAGCGGGGCGGCGCCGAGATTCCGGCGCCGCCCCGCTTACGTCGTTGCTCCATCGCGATCAGCTCGACGCCTGGCGCGCGTTCTGTTTTACGATGCGACGGTTGTCGTCGATTTTCGCGGCGTCGCGCAGGGCGGCGATGTACTGCTGCACGCGTTGCTGGCGGACGCGCTGAAGCATCTGCTGGCGCTGCTCGACCTTCTGCTTCTCGAACACCGCGCGGTCGGCTGAGATGCGACGGTCGACACGGAGCACGATCACGTTGTTCTGTCCTTTCGCAGCCGTCGCGGCCTGACCCACCGGAGCCCCGAAGGCGGCGCCGATCGCTTCCGTCGTCTGACCGATCGTAGGCACCTGCGTCGTGCGAGCGAATGGCGTCGACTTCTCGACCTTCATTCCCGCCGCTCCTGCCGCCGCCTCGAGCGATTGACCGCCGTGAACCGCGGTGACGAGCGCCTGCGCTTTCGGCATCAGCATGTCGAGCTTCTTGATCCGCACGATCTCACGGCGAATATCATCCTTCGCCGCATCGAACGTCGGCTTGCCGCCTTCGCGCAGCGAGTCGAGGCGAACCAGATAGTACGCGTTGTCGGCGTCGATCAGCTCACTCGTCTCGCCGACCTTCGCGCCGCCGAAGGCCCACGCGGCGCCGCCTGGAACGTAGGCGCCGTTCCACTCGAGCGGATCGGACTCCATCGCCGTGACCTGCCCGATCTTGAGGCCGAGTGCCCTCGCGACGGAGTCGAACTCCGCGGGCTTGTCGACACTCGCGGCCTTCGAGAGCGAGTCGGCGCGGCGATCAGTGCGTGCCGCCGACGAATCGCTCTGGGTGATGCGAACGAGAATGTGGTGGACGGCGATCGAGTCGCCCTTCTTCTCGTCCAGACGAATGAGGTGAAATCCGAACGGGCTCGCGACCGGCTGGGAGATCTCCCCCGGCTTGAGCGCGCGTGCGGCGTCCTCGAACGGCTTGACGTACGATCCCTTGGCGGCCATTGCGAGCGCGCCGCCCTTCTCGGCGGAGCCGGAATCGGCGGACTCGCGCTTGGCGACATCGTCGAACTTCGCGCCGCCGGTGATCTCGGTGCGAAGCGCCTCCGCTTTGGCGCGGGCGGCCGCGGTGTCGGCGGCAGTCACGGTGCGGGGGATCGTCACGAGCGACACGATCGCGCGGCCCGGACGGTCGAGCGTTTCCTTCTTGTGACTGTCGAAATACGCGTGGAGCTCACCATCGGAGACGTGCACCGATGAGTCGAGGATCGTCGCCGGATCGAAGGCGACGAAGGAAACCTGGGCAGTGTCGTGCGAGTCCTGCCAGGCGCGCCAGAGCTGCGCATCGGTGACGAAGACCGGGCCCGCAATCTGCTCAAAGAGCTTGCGCTTCGGCAGCTCGTCGCGGTAGTAGCCTTCGAGCTGAAGGAGCACGCCCTGCTGCTTGGCGACTGGGCTCGTCAGGAAGCGACGGTACTTCTCGAAGTCGAACTGCCCCTCGGTCTGGAACTCGGGGCTCTGAACGAGCTGCTGTGGGGGGCTCGCGAGCGCCGCCTGCTGAATTTCGTTGTCCGAGATCGTGATCCCGCGCTTCTTGTACTCCTGCTGAAGAAGGACGCTAGTGATCATCTCGTTGTACGTGTCATCCTCGATACGGCGCTCCTGGTCGAGCGTCAAAGTTTTGCCGCCCGAGCCCTCCTGCTCCTGCCGTATGCGATTCTGCGAGGCGCGCTCGAAGTCGACGTAGTTGATGTCGGTGCCGTTGACCGTCGCTATTGGCGTTCCGGCGGTCACTTTCTTGTCGTCCAGCCCGGACTGCTGATAAAACACGAAGCCAATCAGGAAGAGGGCTGCGATGACAATCCAGATGTACCTGGCGGCGCTCCGCATGCTTTGAAGCACGATCCTGACTCCTTGCAACCACGTGAGAGAAACGGGCGGGCTGAGCCAGCAAAGCTATCGGATTGGGAGACGTAAAATCAAGGCAGCGTATGACTTCCGATTGACTTCGATCGTCAGATTCATGTATCTTCACCGACTTCCAGCCGCCGCTTGCCGTGCGGCCTCCCCGAGGGCTTGAATGGCCAACTCCGCCCTGATCGAAGACCTCCGCAAACAGTTCGCCGAGAATCCGCGCCGGGTCTTCGCGCGTCTCGCGAATGAATATCGAAAGTCGGGGGACCTCGACGTCGCGATAGAGATCTGTCGCGCGCATGTGCCGCTGCAGCCGACGTACATCAGCGGCTACATCGTACTCGGTCAGGCACTCTTCGAGCGTGGGCAGCCGGAGGAGGCTCGTTCCACCTTCGAGACCGCGCTCTCCCTCGATCCCGAAAATCTGATCGCGCTGCGCCAGCTCGGTGACATCGCGCGTGTGAGCGGAGATCTGGAAGCGGCGCGCGGCTGGTACCACAAGCTGCTCGAAGTCGATCCGCAGAACGAGGACATCGCGGCGCAACTCGACGCGTTGAACGTGCCGTCGCAAACCGCTGCCGCTCCCACGATTGCGGGGGCGACGCGCTCCCCAACACCGGTCGAGGCATCGCCGGTGAGCTGGAGCGACATTCACCCCGATAGCGAAGTCACCCCGCTCTCCACGCAGGCGACGCAGCCCACGCGCCCGCGCTTCACCATCGGCGTGATTCCGGAGAATCTCGCGGCCGACACGGACTCCGCTCCACGCGAGAAGAAGGCGCCCGCCGCGGCTGAGAAGGAAGAGTCCCCTGCAGTAGAGGCAATCGTCGACCAGCACTCCGTGTCCTCTGTGCTTCCCGAATATGTCGGTGGATTCGATCGCCACTCGCCGACGCCGCCAGCCGCGTCGCCGATCGTCCGGGAGCCCGTGGCGCAGGATGCGCCTGAGGCGGAAGCCGCAGCGTCGGTGGAGATGATGAACATCGAGGAGCTTGCGCCCTCGGAGACCGACGAGCTGCACGCCGACCTTCCGCCACTTCGAACGACGTCCGAACACACGGTGGCTCCGGCGACCGCCGCGGAGCTCGCGGCGCTGTTCGCGGAGCCCGATCTCGAACCGACATCGCTCGCCGAGAGCGTCGGGCCGAAGGACGACGCGCCCACCGAGGTGACCGACGATCATGGTCCGACGTTCGACGAGGAACCGTACGATCCGACGATCGGCCGCATGCTGGAGCTGACCGGCCGCACGTCGACGGATGCGCTGCTCCCCGATCTCATGATGACGGAGTCGGGCGCGGAGCTGCTGCGCGAGCAGGGGCACATCGACCAGGCGATCTACGTCTATCGCCATCTCGCCGCCAAGAATCCCGCGGACACGTCGTACGCCGAGCGGATCGCTGCGCTGGAGCGTGGTGCGCACTCGAGCATCCCGCTCATCGCCGACATCTCGAAAGACATTATTAGCGCCGCGAAAAACCGTCCGTACTCGACACAGTCGATCCGGACGTTCTTCACGTCGTTCGCGACGCGTCGTCCGCCCGAGGGGACCCGCGAGGAGAGCCGAGAGTCGAGCGATGCGCCGGCGGCGCCGAAAGCCGTCGTTCCCGAGGCTGCGGTGCCCGAGAGTGCTGTGCCCGAGAGTGCTGTGCCCGAGAGTGCTGTGCCCGAGAGTGCTGTGCCCGAGAGTGCTGTGCCCGAAGCTGCTTCGAGCAGAGCTACCGAAGCGGAAGCGCCCGTCGTCCACGAGCCCCGCGCTTCCGAATCGTGGCACGCGCCCGAAGCCGCCTCCGCGCTCGCGGCGTCAATGGAGCCATGGTCCGCAGCATCGCTCGAGCACACGACGTCCTTCGCCGTGCCGCCCGAAGCACTGCCGATGCGCGCCGCCGAGCCCACGCCCGTGGCGCCGGACAGCGTGAGCGACGCCGACCGCTCCGCGCTCGAGACGCTGTTCTCCGGAAGCTCGAAGGCCGTCGCGCCGAACGACGAGCGCGCCGCGAACTCGCTCGCGAGTGCGTTCTCCGAGGAGTTTTCGACGGAGAGCACCGCGCCCGCCGGCCAGCCCACGCGCGCGGCATCGGACGCGCTCTCGCTCGATGCGGTCTTTCAGAATTCGCGCACGCGCGCCGATGGGGAGCAGCGCGCGAGTCAGCCAACCGTTTCCTTCGATCAGTTCTTCAATAGTCGCGACCACGGTAACAACGCCGACGGAAAAAGCGCCGCAGCCGTCGAGACCGCATCGCTCTCCGACGACTCCCAATCCGATCTCGAGCTGTTCCACGAATGGCTGGACGGGCTTAAAAAATAGTGCGTATCGCAGTACTGAACGGACCAAGCCTCAATCTCCTCGGCACACGCGAGCCAGCGCTCTACGGCACCGAGACACTCGCGGACATCGAGGCGCGTCTCAGGAACGTCGGCACTGAGCTCGGAGTGGACCTCGAGTTCGCGCAGAAGAGCGGAGAAGGGGAGCTCGTCGACGTCATTCTCGCACTTCGCGGAAGGGCGCAGGGCGCGCTGATCAACGCCGGTGCGTACTCGCACTCGAGCCTCGCGATCCGTGACGCCTTCGCTGCGGCCGAGGTCCCGTTCGTCGAGCTCCACCTCTCCAACATCTTCGCGCGCGAGCCCGAGCGCCGTCACACGGTGCTCGCGAGCAGCGCCGTCGGCATGCTGTGCGGCTTCGGACCGATCGGATACGAGCTGGCGCTACGCGGCCTCGTCGCGCGGCTCGCGCCCCGTGGCTGACCGCCGCAGCGCACGTCGCACCGCGCTTCGCGAAGCACTCGTCGCCGCGCACCTCGACGCCGTGCTCCTGACCAGCCTCGCCAACATCCGATACATAACCGGCTTCTCGGGCTCGAGCGCGCTCGTGCTCGTGACCGCGCGCGAGACACTGTTCATCACCGACTTCCGCTACGCGACGCAGGTGCGCGATGAAGTCGGCGACTTCGCACGCGTGGCGATCGAGCCGCAGAGCCTGTGGACGGGGCTGTGGCAGCTGCTGCCCGAGATGATGGGCGTGAAGCTGATCGGCTTCGAATCCGCGCAGCTGATCCACAGGGACTTCGAGCGGCTGCTGAGCGCCGGTGCGCGATGGCAGTGGCGCCCCACCAGCGAACTCGTCGAGACGCTGCGCGAACGAAAGGATCCGCAGGAGATCGCGCGCATCCAGCTCGCCGCGGACGTCGCGAAGCGCGCGCTCGAGCGTACGGTGCCGCAGCTGCACGCGGGGATGACGGAGCTCGCGATCGCTGGTGTGCTCGAGCAGTCGTTGCGCGCGGAAGGGAGCGAGGGCTTTCCGTTCGAGACGATCGTGGCATCGGGACCTCGCTCGGCGCTTCCACACGCGCGGGCGGCCGACCGCGAAGTCGGCGCGGGAGACTTCCTTCTCGTCGATTATGGTGCGATCGTCGAGGGCTACTGTTCCGACGTGACGCGCACCTTCGTGATCGGGCGCGCATCGGATGAGCAGAAGGACGTCTATGAGATCGTGCGCGGCGCGAATGCCCACGCATCCGCGAACGTACGGGCGGGGATGTCGGGACGGGATGCCGACGCGCTGGCCAGGCAGTACATTGAACAGCGCGGCCAGGGGGAAGGGTTCGGACATAGCCTCGGCCACGGAATCGGACTGGAAGTGCACGAGGCACCACGGTTGTCGAAGACCGCCGACGCACCGCTCCCCGCGCAGGCGGTGGTCACGATCGAGCCAGGGATCTATCGCGCCGGGTGGGGCGGCGTACGCATCGAGGACGATGTGGTGCTCGACCCCGCTGGACCGCGTATACTGACGTCGTTTCCCCGCGAGCTGATGGAAATCGCGTGACGATCACGCGAGCGATCACCCGAATCGGATTATGATCGACTTACGCTACGTAAAAAAGATCGTCGAGCTGCTGGACGGTTCATCG
>JBDTXL010000364.1:0-3418 GCA_040006195.1 Gemmatimonadota bacterium
CGAGCTCGAGGAGATACTTGAACTGCTTCGCGTTGGTCCCGTGCGGATACACCCCCGCGTCCGTTCCGAACGCCATCCGCACCCCCGCCGCTATAGCCCGCCGCCAGTTCACGTTCTGCGCTTTCCGAAGCAGCCGCTCCTTCTCGATCATCTTGTCGGGCAGCCCGATCTCCTTTCCGTGCTCGAGAATGTACGCATCGGTATAGATGTCGGGCACGAGGAAGGTGCCGTGCTCCTTCATGAGGCGCACCCCCTCCTCGTCCACCAGCCCGCCGTGCTCGATCGACGCGACACCCGCGCGCGTCGCCCGCTTGATCGCCTCCGCGCCGTGCGCGTGCGCAGCGACCTTCCTCCCCCACGTCGCGGCCTCGGTCACGACCGCGTTCAGCTCTTCCTGCGAGTATTGCGGCGCGCCCACCGACTCCTCCTCTGAGAGCACCCCCGCGCTCGCGAGCACCTTGATCCAGTCCGCTCCATATTTGACGTTCGTGCGAACGGCTTTCCGAAGCTCATCGACGCCGTCGGCGATGTTGCTCATCCCCTGGATGTGGACGTACGGCGAGAAGTTGTTGAGATCCCCGTGCCCGCCCGTCGCGCTCAGCGCCAGCGTCGCCACCAGCATCCTCGGACCATCCATCACTCCCTCGTTGATCGCGTTCCGCATCGCGACATCGATGAGCTCCGGGGCCCCGACGTCGCGCACCGTCGTGAACCCCGCCTCGAGCGTCCGCTTCGCGTAGATGTGCGCGCGCACCGCGGCATCGATCGGACTGCGGCGAAAGAGATCGGTGTAGTAATCGTGGCTCTCGCCCGAGAGATGCGTGTGCACGTCGATGAGCCCGGGCAGCACGGTCACATCGCCGAGATCGAGCACCGGTACGCCGGCTGGCGCGGCGCCGCCCGCGGTTAGCGAGGTGATCTTCTCTCCGTCGACGACGATCATCGCGTTGTCGATCCGCTTCCCCGTGCGCGGCTCGATGACATGCGCCGCGTGCAGCACGACGCGCTTCGGAGCAGCGCCCGGCGCCGCAGCACTCTGCGCACGAGGCGAGGCTGCGGGCGCTGCGAGCGCGACGATCGATACTGCGAGAAGAGCGAAAACGGTGCGCGTCATTGTGGGCTCGTTGAGGTATCCTGCATGCTGCGGAGCACTGCATCGTACTTCGCCGCCTTGATCTCCAGATCGAGCTCGTCGACGCGCGCCTTGAGCGCGGCGTCGTACGCATCGCGCGCCGCAGCGCCTGCCGACGTCACCGCGCTCGCCGCATTGCCCAGCGCTGCGCTCGATGTCTGCTCTATCCCGGTCACGTTGCCATGCGCGCCGAAACTGAGCGCGATCTTCCCCGCGCCCAGCACCTGCGTTCCGAACGAGATGTTGAGAATCGGATCCGCCGCCGAGACGAGCGGCACGATCCGCTCATCCGCCACCGAGAAGGTCGCGTTGCGCGCATCGATGGCATCCGCCACGTGCACGCGAAGCACACGCATGATCGGCTCTCGGAAATAGATCTTCGCGCACACCGAATCCGCGCCCGTACATCCGATCGCCGACCCGCTCGCCGCCGGCGCCGGCTCGAGCGCACTCGTCGGTTCGGGCAGCGGTGACACGCTCACGAATAGATTCGCGAGCGTGAGCAACTCGAGGTCGCGCGTGTACGCCGCATTCTGCCGCGCGATCGCCGACCACGCGGCCTGTGGCTCCGGCGCCGCCGGCAGCTCCGTCAGGTCGAACGTGCGTACCACGTGCTTCGTCCACTCCGCCGCCGGCTTCGCCTTCGTCGCCACGCCGCACGTCGTGTCGCGCGGCGCGGCGACGCCGCCTCGCGCGATGGTCCCGAGCACTCCCGCGATGCCCTTCGCGATCGTCGTCGCGATCGCCGCCCGCTGGTCGGCACCGGCATAGTTGAGCGACGCGAGCACGCCCGTCTCGCTCACCTTCACGCCGAGCGTCTGGTCGATGGTCGCGGAAGGACGAATGCCGAGGCGGTAGAGCTGGCGGCGGTCGGGAACCGTGGTGACCGTGAGCGTCCAGCTCGTGGACAGCGAGTCGCGTGGAACGCACATGCCGCGCTCGCGCACGACCTCGTGAAAGCGCGCCACCTTCGCGTCGACGGTCAGTAGATCGCGCGTGAGGAAGTAGCGGAGGCCCTCGTTCGGCGCCTTCGCAGTTTCGAAGGGACCGCTGCTATTGAGCGTCCCAGGCCGGGCGCATGCACCGGCCGCACAACTCAGGAGTAGCAAGAGTATTCGGGACGCGCGCTTCATGAGTCCTCTGCAGTCATGGCGGGTGAACCGTACGGCGAATTGAATCGTCGAGAATATGATAGGGTTGCAGTGCGCACTCGGCTACTCGCCGCGAGTGCGGGTTGGACTGGAGGTGCGTCATGCCGTCACGTCGCGCGGGACTCGCTCGCACTCTGCTATTCGGCGCGCTGCTCGCGGGCGCGACCGGCGCGCGCCCGGCTCCGCTGCCGCCCGCCGCTACGCCGGTGCGCGTGATTCTCGTCGCCAATGATGTGCGCGACTCGATGAACTCGGTGTTCATCCACTCGACCTCGGGATGGCGGAAGTACCCGGTGAACATCAATCCCGCGAACTTCGGGCGCGGCACGCCCATCTGGCGCGAGACGATGCGCTGCCTTCGCGGACGCATCTCGTCGGATACGCTCTGGATCACCGCATGGGAGACGCCGCGCGGCATGCGTAGCTTTGCCGCGGCGGTCACCGGCGAATGCGACGACCTGGCGGATGCGGTGGGGAGCTGGCACACGCACCCCTGGCGCTCGGACAGCGCGCAGATGCCGATCAAAACCCGTGGACTTTCGGTGGGCGACCTGCGCGCCTTCCACGCGAGTTCGGATCTGATATCGCTCGCGCAGTGGGATCGCGACTCGATTGCCGGAGCCGTACGCGCCTTCAACGGTTCGGTTCAGTATCCGATTCCCGTTCTCGTCGAGGACCGGCTGCCGGCGTACAGCGCGCTCCCGCCGCTGGATTCGACCGGAACGCGCTGAAAACTCGCGCGGGAATGTGACGCAAAGTCATCCCGAAGATTAGAACCGGGCCACGGGCGCGTAAGCGTAACACATTGTAGCACAATATCATATAAGTTGGATTATCGTATTTTAATGCCCGAAAGGGGCGTGATGATGTGCGTCCGTGGCGTGATAGACTCTGTGATACATCTCACCATACATTGCGGGACAGAAATTCCCGCTCGATCACCCGTATCCGCCGGCACTCGTCCAGCGACGAGCTCCGGCCTATTCTTTGGCTAAATACAGCGAACTCAGCAGTTTTGCCGAGAGTGATGATCCCGCTGCGACCCGCCAGCATCGACGCACCGCTGGCGGCGCGGGGATTCCGCGCGCGTTGCTGACATCGCTCGAGGAGCATCTCGTGTCGCTGCCAGGCGTGA
>JBDTXL010000365.1:0-5884 GCA_040006195.1 Gemmatimonadota bacterium
CGATCACCCGCTCCGCCACCGAGGTGATGAGCCACACCTGCAGGAAGCTCATAGCCCCCTGTGCGGCGAAGATCACGACGAGCAGCAGCGCGAGCTTGTTGAGGAGCTCACCGTCGCCTCGCACGAATGCGGCGTCGAGCAGCTCGCGAACGATGAGCGGGAAGGCGAGTCCGATCGCGGAGCTCACGAGCAGCGCGAGCGTGCCGAGGACGAGCGGGCGAACGTGGGGCCTGAGCCGCGCCAGCAGTGGGCGCAGCGGTACCGGTGATGGGAGCGAGCGCCTGGGTGCTACCGGCGCAACGGGAGCGCTCAGCGAGCGCTCCCGGCGATCCAGCTCCGCACCGTGCGCACATCGGGCTCGATGCGCTGCCGCTTGGCGACGATCGCCTCCAGACGCGCGATCAGTGCGCTCGCGCTCACCACACTCTCACTCGGACCCTTCGACCAGTTACCGCCGTGCCACTCGCGCACGCGCACGTTCTCCGCATCGCGCGCGAGGAGCAGCACGTGGTCGTGCGCGCCGCCTTCGCTCACGACGTGCACCGCGAGCTCGCCATTCTCCATCTCGGGCGGCACCGGCCTGTCGATCACCGGGACACGACGCGGTCGATCATCATCGCCGCGAAGAGGAGCGCGAGATAGAGCAGCGAGAACTTGTAGAGCCACCACGCCGTCGCATTCCACACCGGCTTCCGCAGCACCTGGATTACGCCGCCGAGCAGAATCGCGTCGAGCGCGATCGCCGAGACGACGTAGATCGGGCCGAATGCGCCGAAGAGCGCGGGGAGGAGCGTGAGCGCGATGAGGATGAACGTGTACCAGAGCATGTTCCACATCGTCTCGCGCTCACCCCACACGAGGGGCGCCATCGGCACGCCGGCGCGCTGGTAGTCCACCTGCTTGTTCAGCGCGAGCGCCCAGAAGTGCGGCGGCGTCCAGTAGAACACGATCAGGAAGAGATAGACCGCCGCGAGATCGATGTGCCCTGTCGCTGCGGCCCAGCCGACCAGCGGCGGGAATGCACCGGCTGCGCCTCCGATAACGATGTTCTGAGGCGTGCGTCGCTTGAGCCAGCGCGTGTAGATGAAGACGTAGAAGTAGAAGCCCGCCAGCGCAAGCACCGCGGACGTGACGTTCACCTCGTACGCGAAGATCCCCGTGGCCGCCGTCGCGCAGAGAGTTCCGAATGCGAGCACCGCGCGGCGATCCATCCGCCCGCTCGGGATCGGACGAAGCCGCGTGCGCGCCATCGTGCCGTCGATGTCGCTGTCGATGAACATGTTCACGGCATTCGCGCCGCCGGCCATGAGATAGCCGCCGAGCAGCACCCAGAGCACGAGCGTCAGGCTCGGGCTCGCGGCGATGTACATCGGCGCGATCGTCGTCACGAGCAGGAGCGAGATGATCCTCGGCTTCGTGAGCATCACGAGATCGCGACCGAACGAATTGGTGCGGCTGGAGACGGCGGCGGAGGTCATCATCTCGCGACGGATGCCGCGAGTGGCTGCGTCGGCGCGCGGCCGGTCGCCGACTCGCGAGTGCCGTGCGCGTTCGGGAAGCGCGAGAGCCAGGCGAGCGCGAAGAGCGTCAGCCAGATTGCGATACCGTCGGCTTGGTGCAACGAGCGCATGATCGGCGGCAGGTGCATCTCGACCATTCCCGCCGCTATCACGATCTGCACGAGAATCAGCGCGAAGGCTATTCGCACCGTGCGCACGACCACCGGCGATTCACGTCGCTTCGCGAAGCCGATCATCAATCCGAGGACGTGAAGGAAGAGCAGAAAGGCCAGCACCCGATGCGTGAACTGGATGTGCTGGGCAGGGAGCGGAAGAATCGTCCCGCGACAGAGCGGAAATCCCTCGCACGCGCTGTTCGCGCCCGGGATCTTCGCGGTGAGCCCGCCGAAGAGCACCGTCACCAGCGCGATCGCTGCGGCGGCCGCCGAGCCACGCGCGGCACGTGTTCGGGTGGGGAGCGTGCCGAGAGACGACCTGCCCCCGAGGCCGCCGGCGCGCAGCGCCGTCGTTGCGAGTGCCGCGAGCAGGAAAGTCCCGTTGAGCAGATGCGCGACCGTCGCCCACGGCGTGTTGCCCATGCGCACGGTGACCATTCCCAGCAGCGCCTGGAGCACGACCAGCGCGCCGGCCAGGATCGCCGCGCCCATGACGCCACGTCGACCGGAGACGCCAGGCTCGCCGCGCTTGAGATAGGCGAGGAGCACGAGCCCCACCACCATCGCGACGGTGATCGCCGCCAGCAAGCGATGCGTCCACTCGATGACGAGCGTCGGCTGATCGAGCGGCGGGAACCAGCTTCCGAAGCAGCGCGGCCAGTGATCGCCACACCCCATTCCTGACCCCGAGATGCGCACGATCGCTCCGAAGACGATGAGCGCGTACGCCAGCGTAAGTGTCGCCAGTGCCATTCGTCGCAGTGACTTCACGGGCAGCGCCTCACGGGGTGATCTGGAATTGCGGCGCGGGATGCAGCGTGCGCCAGGTGAAGAAGAGCACCGCCAGGAGCATCACGGCGGGAAGCACCGTCCACGCGACCTCGATCGCCCGCGGAGGAGCTGCGGTGCCGTCCGGACGCTGCGCGCGCGCCCGCAGTGCAGAGCGCACGATGGCGGCCTGCGACAGCGCGCAACACAGCGCAGCGAGCCAGAAGATCACGTCGGATACGAGGGTCGGAATAATCCGCGAAAGTTGACCGCGCTGCGTATGACCGGCAAGACGGCGGCTGCAGGGTGTCGCCGGGCCGTCGGGGCAGTATTATGGGCAATGGAAGCTCTCGCCATCTCCAACGATCCCGCCTCGCGCCTCCCCCGCCGCCTCGGACTCTTCAGCGCCGTCGCGGTGCTCATCGGCTCCACGATCGGCTCGGGGATTTTCCGCTCGCCGGCCGGCATCGCCGATAAGCTCCCCGGTCCGCTCCCGCTGCTCTCGGTGTGGCTCTTCGGCGGCATCTTCGTGATCTGCGGTGCGCTGACGCTCGCCGAAGTCGCGAGCGCACTGCCCGCCACGGGCGGCCTCTACGTCTTCATCCGGGAAGCGTGGGGCCGACGCGCCGCCTTCCTCTTTGGATGGTCCGAGCTCCTCCTCATTCGCGCCGCATCGCTCGGCGCCATCTCGACGACGTTCGCCGAGTATCTCTTTCGCGTGCTCGGGCACGAGCCGAGCGTCGAGCCGTATGCGACGTACGTGCACTGGGTGGCGGCGCTGGCGATCGCGCTGACCGCGACCTTCAACTATGTCGGTCTCAAGTGGGGATCGCTCGTGCAGAATCTCACGACGGTCGCGAAATACGGCGGACTGCTGTTCATCGTGATCATCGCGATCGCGTTGGGGCTGCCGCACACGGGCGGGCACTTCACACCGGCCGCGCCGCCGGGGAGCTTCTCGCTCGCGCCCTTCGGACTCGCGCTGATCTCGGTGCTCTGGGCGTATGATGGATGGGAGGACGTGAGCCTCGTCGGTGGCGAGGTAAAGGACGCTCGGCGCACGCTGCCGCGCGCGATCATCATCGGGACGGTCGCGGTGATCGCGATCTACGCGCTCGCGAACATCGCGTATCTCTCCGTGCTCGATGTCGAGACTATTCGCCACTCGCGACTCGTGGCTGCGGATGTCGCGTTCAAGGTGATCGGCTCGCCCGGAGTCGTGTTCGTCGCGGTGACCGTGATGCTGTCGACCTTCGGCACCCTCAACGGCTCGATCATGACGGCGCCGCGCATCTTCTTCGCGATGGCGGACGACAAGCTGCTGTTCAAGCAGATCGCCGCGGTGCATCCGCGCTTTCAGACGCCGTACGTCGCGATCGTGCTCAACGCCGCGATCGGCGTCGGCTTCGTGCTCACGCGGGGTTTCGAGCAACTCGCGGATCAGTTCGTCATCGCGATCGTGCCATTTCTGGCCCTCGCGGTTGCCGCCGTGTTCGTGCTTCGCCGGCGGCCGGGCTACGAGACGTCGTTCCGCGTGCCGGGTTATCCGGTTGTGCCCGCGATCTTCATCGCGTCGACCGTCGCGCTGCTCGTGAACGCGCTCATCAGTCCGTCGAGCCGTATCGCGACACTCGGTGTCTTCGCCGGCATTCTGCTCGGCATTCCCGTCTACGCGTTCATCACGCGACGCATGGGTTCGTCAGCAGCCACGTGAGATGTGACTGATCCGTTGCGAGCAATTCTTGATTCGCGCGCTGAGTGCTCTCGCTTTTTCGACTCGGTCGGGATTGCTCGCGGTCCATACGGAGAATTCTTCACTTGCAAATGAGTCGTGCGCTTCGCAAGACTCTCTGGGTCCTCGTGGCCTCGGAAGTCGCCGGCATTGGCACTCTGGCAGCGCAGGGAATCACGACGGCGGCCGTCAGCGGCATATTCAACTTCGTTCCGGCGAGCGCGGTGCGATGGATGTCAAACGTGATTCCATCGTACTATCACATTCAGCTCTCCGCACGGCTCGGGTTGGAGAGAGCAGGGCGGGGCGGCCGAGTGATCGGCCGCCCCGTTTTGCATCATGGCGAGGGCTCTGCTCCTTCTCTTCCATTGCTCCGTCGCATCAGCGAGCATGTTGCTCCCGCCTTCCCTAGAACACCTTCACGTTGATGTACCGCTTCGGATTCGCCTTGATATCCGTCACCAGCGAGTCCATGCGGCCAAGCAGCTCGTGCAGATTGTTGTAGACGCCGGGATCGTTCAGGAACTTCGCCGCTGTTCCGTTGCCCGTCTGCAGCGTCGTCATCACGGCGCCGAGCTTCTTCGTCGTGGAGTCGAGACTCGCCGTGAGCGTCGAGAGATTGTGCGTCGTCGATTGCATGTTGCGCACGGTGGAGTCGAGTGCCAGCGAGTCGATCGCCGTGACCCGACTACGCACCGCGTTCATCGTGAGCGTGAGCCCCCTCGATTGCTCCGCCGCGACGGTGTTGAGCTCCTGGACGAGCGCGTTCGTCGACGCGATCGACTTGCGGAGATCCTGGATTCCACCCTGCTGCACGAACTCGATCTTCACCGTCTTCGCGACGTCGGAGAGGGCACTGCTCACGCTGTCGACGCGCATCAGCAGCATGTCCATCGACGGCGCCGCACGCCCTGCCGGGATCGTGTCGTTCGCCGTTAAGAAGCCGTTGAATCGGCACGTCGACGTCATCGGGCGCGCCGCCGTCGGCGTTGATGTGTCTGCGGACACCGGCGCCGGTGCAGCCGTACACGGGGTGAGCGAAATCGACTTGTCGCCGAAGAAGCCCTCGTTCGTCACCGTGGCCGTCGTCCCCGACGGAATCTTGCGCTGCTTGTCGATGGACAGCCGCACGTTCAGATAGCCGGTTTCGTCGAGCTCCACCGCATCGACGTAGCCCACCTGCACGCCCGCGAGATTCACGGGCTGCCCGGGCTTCACGTTCTGCCCCCACGCGAAGCGCGTGTACTCGTTGTACGACTTGCTGAAGCCGCGCCGTGCGAGCCAGAGCGTGCCGCCGATCGCCACGACCACCGCGATCAAGGTGAAGATGCCGACGACGACTTCGTCCCGTTGTTTGGTCATTGAATCTCTTTTGCGAGATAGAGAGCCGTGAGCGCATCCAGGAGCAGGATCACCACGGAGGAGATGACGACGGCGCGCGCGGTCGAGCGGCCCACACCCTCGGCCCCCGATCCGGTGATGAATCCCTCGTACGAGCACGTCATGGCAATGGCGCCGCCGAAGAGCGTCGCCTTGATGAGCGCGTACCAGATCTGGAACGTGTTGAACGTGAGATGCAGCCCCGCGGAATAATCCGCGAGCCGCACATTCGTCGCACCGACGACGGCCAGTCCGCCGGCGCAGATTCCGACGAAGATCGCGACGATCGTCAGCATCGGCACCATCGTCACTCCCGCGATCACTCGCGG
>JBDTXL010000366.1:0-6893 GCA_040006195.1 Gemmatimonadota bacterium
GCCGCATCGGGATCTCGGCCAGCTTGCTGAACGTCACGCCGCGATGCGTCTGCGCGCGATGCAGAAAGAGCGTCACGCACACGTTCGTGAGGTGGCCGGCGATGACCACGAAGAGCACCGGCTTCCACCAGTGCGTCGCCCACATTGCAAATCCTGGCATTGCATCCTGACTCGAAGATGGGAAGCGAAAAACCGTCGCATGTAATCTACTGCGCGCGAGCTATTCGGGCCACTTCCCGGCGCCCGCTCGACACAGGCTATGGCTGTGGGGATAATGAAGTTACGAGTCCTCCGGCCGACACCAATCCCGGCTTGTCGCCACTCGGTGCGCTTCCCCACGTATCGTTTGACGAGTTGAAATCGGGAACGGTACCGTCGGGCCAGAGCCGCACTCCCGCCAGCGGCGCGCGAACCGGGATCGTGGCGGTGTACTGGTCGCCGAGATACCAGATGTCGACCGGGAGCTTAACGTCCTGCGTCGAGCCATCCGAGAGCTTGAGGCGCAGCTCCACCGGAAACGGAATCGACGTGTGCTTCCTGAGCTGCACCTGCGCGAGATGCCGCCCATCGCTCGAGATCGTCGACGCGCTGTCGATGCCGATGTCGAGCACATCGTTCGTGTAGAAGAAGCCTCGCCAGAACCAGGCGAGATCCTGCCCTGCCGAGCTTTCGATCGAGCGGAAGAAGTCCGCTGGCGTAGGATGCTTGAACGCCCAGGCCGCGGTGTACTCCTTGAACGCCTGATCGAACGTCGTGCGCCCCACCACGTGATTCCGAAGCGCGAGCAGCACGGCGCCGGGCTTCCGATATCCGATCGTGCCGAGCGCGCCCGGAGGCACGCGATCGGGCGGCGTCATGAGCGGACGCTGCTCGCCGGCCAACACCGTCGATTCCCATTCGCCAACGTACAGCGGCCACAGCGGATTCTTTGGAAAGCGCTGCTCGTTCGAGAAGGTGTTGATGTACGTGTTGAATCCCTCATCCATCCACGCGTACCGACGCTCATTCGACCCGACGATCATCGGAAACCACTCATGCCCGTGCTCGTGGTCGAGCGTGCCGAAGACGCCGTTCGGATCCGTCTCCTGCGTCGCGTAGTTCACGAACACGATCATCGGATACTCCATTCCGCCAACCGGCCCTGCCACCGACGTCGCCTGCGGATAGGGGAACGGATACACGAGCTGCGAGTACGTCCGAATCGTCCACTGCGTCTCTTCGGCCGCGCGAGTCCACTCCGCACCCGCCTTCGGCCACTCGTAGTACGCCTGCGTCACGATCCCCTTCCAGCTCGTCGCGTCCCAGCGGAAGTCGGGGGCGCCGGCCCACGCCACATCGCGCACGTGCTGCGCCCGAAACCGCCACGTCTTGGTCCCCGGCGTCGCGACAGGCTTCGATTCGGCTTCGGTGATGATGCGGATCACCGTGTCGGTGCGCGCGGCGCTCGCCAGGCGCGACCGCTGCGCCGCGGTGAGCACGTCCTGCGGATTCTGGAGGATGCCGCTCCCCGCGACGACGTAGCCCGCAGGCACCGTCACCGCGAAATCGATGTCGCCGTATTCGAGATAGAACTCGCCCTGTCCGAGATACTGATCGGTGTTCCAGCCACGAAGGTCGTCGTACACGTCGACGCGCGGATACCACTGGGCGATCTCGTAGAGCGGACCGTCGCGCGCCATCCGGTCGGAGCCGTGCTCGGGCACGGCGAACGAATAGTCCATCGCGATCGTCACCTTGCCGCCGTGCGGCGTCAGCGGCTCGGCGAAATTCACGCGCATCTGCGTCCCGTGAACCTCGGATGCGGCGCGCGCGCCGTTCGTGACGAGATTCTGAATCGAGTAGCCGCCCTCGAAGCCGCGGTCACCGAAGCGCGTATCGTCGGGAAAGAGCGCCGAGCCATCGCTGCCGCTCTTGTAGAGATTCTGGTCGAGCTGCAGCCAGACGTAGCGCAGCGTGTCGGGCGAGTTGTTCGTGTACGCGAGCGACATGTGTGCCTTGATCATGTGGCGCGCGGTGTCGAGCGTCGCCGCGATGTCGTAGTCCGCGCGCTGCTGCCAGTAGTCGGGTCCCGGACGGCCGCTCGCGCTTCGCACGCGCGTGGCGGGCGGCCAGTCCATGCGATCGAGACGAGCGAACGGATCCGGACGCGTCTGCGTCCGCGGCTCGTTCACACCCTGCGTTGCGTGCACCACGGTCGCCGGCAGGGACTCCACCCGAACCGGCGCCGGCACTGGAGACGCCGAGCGCGCTGGATGAGATACGGGCGAGCATGCGGCGACCGTCGCGACCGCGAGCAGAACGAGAACACGCACGGGATACCTGACCAGAAATGAGGATTTCATACCGACGGCGAATAATTTAGCGAGGCGCACGTTGGGGGCACGCCTGACCTTGCACGCCCCGGACCACTTGCTGGCGCACTCGCGCTTCCGTAGCGTCACTGCGTGACAACGACATCTCCCCGCCCGCGCGCCGCGATGCTCACGGGCCGCGCCACCGCCGCCGGCACCGCACGCTACGGGGCACGCGCGGCAGCGAAGCTCGCTGCCGACTACCTCCGCCCGCTCACGCACGACGGCGTTCTCGTCTCCTCGATCGGGCTCGGCAGCTACCTCGGCGAGTGCGACGAAGCCGATGACATCCGATACGCCGATACCGCGCACCACGCACTCGCCACGGGGATCAATCTGTTGGACACCGCGATCAACTATCGGTGCCAGCGATCGGAGCGCTCCTTCGGGAAAGCGCTGTCGCGTGCGGTTCGGATGGAGACCGCCGCCCGCGACGAAATCATCGTGTGCACCAAGGGCGGCTACATCCCGCTCGACGGCACGCAGCCAGCCACGCGCGAGGAATATCAGGAATACGTGAAGCGCGAGTACATCGACTCCGGAATTCTGCGCGCCGATGAGATCGTGGCTGGCGGGCACTGCCTCTCATCAGCCTTTCTCGCCGATCAGATCTCACGAAGCCGCGCGAATCTCGGCATCGAGACGATCGATCTCTACTATCTGCACAACCCGGAGCAGCAACTCGATGCCGTTGATGAGCCCGAGCTGCAATCGCGCCTTCGCTCGGCCTTTGAGCTGCTCGAGCAGCGATGCGCCGCCGGCGAGATCGGCGGCTACGGATGCGCGACGTGGAACGGGCTCCGCACGGCGCCGGGCGAGCGCGGGCACCTGAGTCTCGCGATGCTCGTGCAGACGGCGAGGGAAGTCGGCGGTACCGACCATCACTTTCAGGCGGTACAGCTCCCGGTCAACCTTGCGCTCAACGAAGCTGTGCGCACGCCCACGCAGCGCATCGACGATCGCGCGCTCACCGTGCTCGAAGCCGCATCGGAGCTCGGCGTCGCGGTCGTGGCCAGCGCGACTCTCCTTCAGGCGAAGCTCGCGAGCAAGCTCCCGCAGCAGATGCGCGAGGCGCTTCCGGGGCTCACCACCGATGCGCAGCGCGCAATCGCCTTCGTGCGCGGACTCCCGGTAATCGCAAGTGCGCTGGTCGGCATGCGCAGCGCGGGCCACGTCCGCGAAAACCTGGGTGCCGCCCGCGCGAGCAACTCTGCGCTCAGTGCGTAGCGAGTAGGCAGGGAAGAACGTCGCTTGTTCTCCATCGCAGCGGTTGACTACCGACTTCGCGTATCCACGCTCTGCGCCCCCGTAATCCCCGCCTCGCTCCCCGCACCAAGCGTCAGGATCGTCACCTCGGCGCGGGCGCCGATGCGGAAGGGGATTCCCCAGTAGTTGGTTCCGGGGCTCACGTACAACAGCGAGTCGCCGCGGCGGTAGGCCCCCATCGCGTGCTCGAGAAAGAGATTGGCGAGACTCCAGCCTTTTCGATTGATGGAGAGCTGGCCCCAGTGCGTATGCCCGCTCAGCGTCAGCGCCACACCTGCCGCCGATAACGGCGGCCACAGAGCAGGATTGTGCGCGAGCACGATCGTGAACATCCCCTGCGGAATCCCCGCAAGCGTTGCGGCAATGTCCGGCGCGGGAACGGTCGGCGCCGCCCGATGTCCGGCTGCCGGATCGCCCGTCCCCGCAACGGCGAGCTTCGTTCCCCGGTGCTCGACGATTCGGCTCTCGTTCACCAGCGTCGTGTGCGCGAGCGCACGCAGGCGCGGGAGCACGTCGGCCCACCCCGCGTACACCTCGTGATTACCGGCTACGATGTAGACGCCGAGGGGTGCGGTGAGGTCGCCGAGCGCCGCGGCATAGAGTGAGACGTCGAGCGCGTAATCGTCGATGAGATCGCCGGCGACTGCGATGATATCGGGCTTCGCGGCGCGGACCGCGGCCGCGACGCTCGCGAGATGCGCACGCGAGCTGTGCGGTCCGATGTGCGTGTCGCAGAGCTGCACGATCCGGAGCCCTTCGAGCGCAGCTGGAAGTGAAGGAAGCGTCACGAACAGCTGTGTGACCACGAGCTCTCGCGAGCCTGAGTAGCCGCTGGCACCGAGCACGAAGTACACAGCTGCGATGATCCCGATTCCAATGCGCCCCGCCGCACCCGCGACGCCGAACGGGAGACCGGCAAGGGCGACGATCCCTCCGCCAATGGCGGCAAGCAGCAGGAGCAGCTGCGCATACCACATTGGGCGGAACACGAACAACCGGACCGCCTTTCCGGGATAGTGTCCCGCTCCGCGACTCCGGAAGAACACCGTGAGCGGGAGCACCGTGAGAAGGAATAAAGCGGCGGCGATCGTGCGCCAGCCGCCCACGACCGGCGCGAGCAGCACGCCGACGATCACCCAGCTCCCTACGAACATCGACAGCGCCACGGTGAGCGCGACGCGCTGCGCGCGCACGAGCGCGGCGCGCGCGCCGGAGGATCGCTCAGTGCTCATGCGAGCCCTCCGGCGCCACTACTGCTACTTCGAGATCTCGAGCGGCGTGACCGACACGTGCAGATTGTGATTGACACGAATTCCCGCGATGCCGTCCGTCGGAAATTTCGATTTTGGAACCGCCGTCACGAGGTTGCCGTCCATCATGAAATGCACCGTGTCCGGAGCGACGTGCACGCTCAACTTGTACGTCGCCTTCCCGCTCGCATCCTCTTTCGGCACTTTCGGGCTCGCGGTCCAGTCGACGACGGTGGTCGTTTTCTCGCCGTCGCGCGTCTTGATCAGATACTCGCCCGTGCCGCGCACGATGAAGTAGCCGTACTTGACCTTCTTGGGATCGGTGAGGTTGGAGCCGCCGAGAAAGACGCCGAAGGCCTCGGGGTGCTTGGGCTTCTCGAGCTGGGCGATCGTCGTCGAGATCTTGTACTCGCCCCTGGCGCTGTCCTTCGCGGCGAAGGTGATGTGAGCGGGGCCCGTCTGAATCTCCCAGCTGCCCGCGTTCGCCGTGTATTTCACGTCCGTGATCTTCGCGTCATCATGATCGGTGACGCCCGTGTAGCCGGCCGGGACGCCGGTGCCGCCGGTCGACTTGTCGGCGTCCATCTTCATGCCGCCCATTTTCATTCCCGTGTCGGCAGCAGCTGGGGCGGGTGCCGAGGCGGCGGCAGGGGCCGCCGTGTCGGCTGGCGGCGCATCCGACTTCCCCTTGGCGCATGCGGCCACCAGGACGAGCGCAGTCAAAGAACAGATTTTCTTCACCGGGGTTCTCCTTCAAAGAGTGATAGAGCCGTTCGGAATATATGTGAGCGCGTGCAACAGGACTCATCCTGCGTCTGGCGTGGCGACCCGCGTCAGCGCATACTCACTGCGTAGCCTGGTCGCGTGCACTGCCGTACATGCTCGCGCCCGGAAATTGCCGTGAAGGCTGCCCAGTGCAGCGGTCAACTATTTCATCACGCGGAGCACAACGTATGGCGACCAGGAAAAAATCGGCTCGTAAATCGAGTGCGCGAAAGAAAGGCGCGACGAAGAAGAAGAGCGCTACCAAAAAGCGCACGGCGAAAAAGAGCAGCGCTCGTCGCAGGGGTGGACCGCGCACGAAGAGCTCCATGAAGAAAGCCACGCGCAAGCTCGCGAGAAAGGCGACGAAGAAAGTGACGAGGAAAGCCGCGAAGAAGGCCGTGAAGAAAGCGGTCAGGAGTGCGAAGAAGGCCGTCACGCCGAAGAAGAGGCGTCCTGCCAAGCGCAAACAGTCCACGGTCGCGCGCGTGAAGCGTGTCGCCTCCGAAGTCGGCACCCAGGCGATGGACGCCGGCAAGAGCATCGTCGACGAGGCGAAGAGCATCGGCAGCAGCGTCTACGAATTCACGTCCGACGCCATCGACAAGATTACCTGAGCCGCATCGCACCATACGATCCGCGATCGGGGACAGCGTTAAGCTGTCCCCTTTTCGTTTCCGCTCCTCACGAAATCGAGAAAGTCGATCACGAGCGCCGCCACCTTCTCGCGGCAGAAATCCACCGTGAGCACGTGCCCGCATCCGCTCAGCATCTCGAGCCGCTTCGTGCTCGCGCCGATCGATGCGAATGCGCGTGCTGCGACCGCCGGCGTGATCCGGTTGTCCTCCTTCGACTGCACGTAAAGCGTCGGCGCAGTCACGCGATGCAGCGAGGAGCGCGCCGCATCGGCTACGCGCACGAGCTCGCGCACCAGCTGCGGAGTCGTCGCCCCGTACGCGAGCGCCTCCGCCCGCGCCGCCGGATCGTGGATCGACTGCGCGCCGTCGCCTCCCACATACGGCATCACCGCGCCGATCGCCGGCGCCGCATGCGTCAGCACCCGCAGCCACGGCGGCGTATCGAGATACGGCGCGAGCAGCACCAGCGCCGCGAGCTCGGGATCGTCCGCCGCAACGCGCGCCGCGAGCGCGCCGCCCAGCGAGAGCCCCACCAACGCCACCCGCGTGTGCCGCGCTCGCATCGACGCATGCGCCCGGCGCGCCTCCACCAGCCACTCGCTCCCCTTGGACTTCGCGAATTCCGC
>JBDTXL010000367.1:0-3227 GCA_040006195.1 Gemmatimonadota bacterium
ACGATTCTCTATCACGCGTTCGTGAGCCGGAAGCGGCGCATCGACGCGCGCGAAGTGCGCATCCCCGAGGATGAGGATGGCCGCGGCGCATACGAGATCGTCGGCGAGGCGGATCCCGAGGGCAAGTTCTACGACTCGTTCATGGACGACGAGATCACGCGCGCGATCGACGCACTGCCGGAGGACTACCGGCTCGCCGTCGTCCTCAGCGACGTGCAGGGGCTACGCTACGCCGAGATCGCCAACATCCTCGGTATCCCCGAGGGCACGGTGAAGTCGCGTCTCTTCCGCGGCCGCCGCGTGCTGCAGAAGAAGCTTGCGGGCTACGCCGTAGAGATGGGATACATCAAGGCGCGGCCGGCCAACGCGAGCTGATCGCAGCGCTCCGATACCGGACGTCGAAAGAGCGAGCGCGAATTCCGCGCTCGCTCTTTTTGCATTGGTCGTGATGTGAGACAGAACGCTCTAGGCGTCGTTTCTGTGTGGACGAATCACGCCGGTTCCGCCGGCCGACTCCTTCACTCCACTCGGATATCCCATGACCAACCGTCGCCACGACTGGGCACTAACTCTCCGCACGTGCGCAGCCGTCGCGCTGCTCTCGCCACTCGCCCTCGCGCTCTCCAGCTCCAGCGCGCACGCCCAGCGTAAGCAGTCGATCCTCAGCGTCGGCTTCGGCGGCGGCACGATCGTCCCGGTGGGCGACACGAAGAATGATTTCAAGAGCGGCTACACGGGCCAGGGCTTTCTGCTCGTGCACCTCGGGCCGCTCCCCGCGCTCCGCTTCAACCTTTCCTTCCAGAAATTCGATTACAAGCAGGTGCTCGGACTTCCCGATTCGCACGCGAACATTCTCGCCGGAACAGGCGGATTCCAGATCAATCTTCTCCCCGGACCCGTGCGTCCCTATCTCACCGCCGGCATCGGCGCCTTCGACGTGCGCAACGTCGCCGACAGTACGACCGGTGAGACCACGTCGAAAGTCCACTTCGGAATCGATGGCGGCGCCGGGGTCGCAGTCACGATCGGGCGCGTGAGCTTCTTCGGCGAGGGACGCGTGCAGAACGTCTACACGAACGACACGGGCGTCATCAATAAGAAGTCGATCACGCAGGTGCCCGTCAACTTCGGAATTCTGATCGGCCTCTAGCTCACGACGTGCGCGCAGCCACCGCGCTCTCACTCACCCGTCTGCGGTGCCGCGCGGCCTTCGCGCGGTTGCCGCAGGTGGACATGTCGCACCAGCGCCGCCGTCCATTCTTCGTGCTGTCGAAGAAGACGTGCAGACATCGCGCATCCGCGCAGCGGCGCACGCGCACGAGCTCGTTGGTGACGAGCGCATCCGCCGCCGATTCGACCACCGGAATCATCAACCCAGCGAATGCATCTCCCACCGGAACGAAGCTCCGCACGAAGCTCCCGTCCGCGCGCGCCTCGACCCTCCGAGTCCCCGCACTTCGGCCGAGCACACGATTGATCTCGCCGAGCGCATTCACGCGCACCTCGACGGTATGCGCCCCACGCTCGGCCAGCGCGCGCAACGAGGCGCGAATCCGTCGCGCATCAGCGAGCGACGCGGTCGCGCCAGCCGGCTGCTGCTGCGCGCGCCTCCGAATTCCGGCAGCGCGCTCACTGTCCAGAACCGAAGTTGCCTCGAGCCAGCGAATCAGCTGCTCGAAGTCGCGCAGCACGTCCACACGCGTCCCGCGCCGCACATCGTCGGTGTTGATGAAGTCGAGCCATAAACGCTCGCCGACGAAGACGAACGGTGGCGCGTGCGATGAAACGAAGGGGGCGTGAATCATTCCCTGAATACGAAAAGGGAGACAATTCTATCCCGACTTTTCGCGCTGTGCAAGCGTGCCATTTCACCCGCTCAATGCGGGCAGGACACCATCGCGACAGAATCTTTCTGCGCCGTACTTTCGGCACTCGAGTGCAGCAGCTCCTGCTCCATCTCGGCGAACATTCGCACCGCGTTTCGCCGCACGCGCGAGTTTCGTGACACCGGGCGGTCGCGGTCCGCGGGAGGAAGCTGCGCCAGCGCCTTACTCATCGAGATGTTTCGTGCAACATCGTCGCGCATCTTCGCGCGCAGCGACAACGTCTCGCAGCGCGTGAGGTGAATGAGCACGATCGGGGTTGCGGGAATACGTCCGTGGCCGGGCAGTATCGTCGCGGGCTTTAGCGCCTCGACGCGATCGAGCGCAGACAGCAGCCCGCCCGAGCTTCCGTCCACCACCATCGCGACACCATCCTCTATGAGCAGATCGCCCGCGAACAATACCCGCGTGTCCGGCAGCCAGATCATGAGGTCGCCCGGCGTGTGTGCAGTGCCCGGAACATCGATCACCACTCGCGTGCCGCCGAGCAACAGCGTCGTATCGTGCGCAACAGCAATGTCGGGTGTGTCGGCGAAAGCGAAGCCCTGCATCTCGCGGAGGCCCAGAACGCCGGTCCACGCGCTGACCATCGCGTCGTCGCCGTCTTCCGATGCGAGCGTGCGGCGATCGGGGTGCGCGATGATTTTTGCGCCGGCTCGCTTGAAGACGATCGCGCCGAAGGCGTGATCGGGATGATGGTGCGTGAGGATCAGCCATCGAATCGGGAGCGGCGTGATCGTGCGGATCGTGCGCAGCAGCGCCTTCCCCTGAGCCGGACTCGCGAGCGCATCGATGACGACGACGCCCGTTTTCGTGATGACGAAGCCCGCGTTCGAGCGCCCCTCCGATCCTCGGCCCGTATCGCCGAGTACTGCGTAAACGTTGTGGGCGAGCTTGCGGATGGGGAAGGCGCGAATCGTGTCGGGGCGCTCGCGCGGCTGGCGCCGGCGTAGCGCAGCGGCAGAGGTGGAGTCGAGAGTGAGGGAGGCGGGTGGAAGGCGCTGGGCCGGCGCGGCGCCGGAGACGGCAGCGAAGGCGAGCAGTGCAATGGGGAGGGCGACCCGGGATCTCATCATGGAATGATGACCGGGTGGCGCGCCGTGCAGGAGGGGCCTGCTATGGCGAAAATGCGGTACGTACGCAATGGTGTGCTTAGCTCGCTTCGCTTTCGATGCTCGAGTCGCGCCATCGAAACACTATTTCTGATCGTAATGCCAACGACATTTTTTCGCGCTGCGTTAGCTGCGTTCACGATTCTCGACGCGCTCGCCTCCGCGCCCGCGCCTTCACGCGCACAGACCGGTCGCGTCGACGGCGTCGTGTACGACAGCCTTCGCAAGCAGC
>JBDTXL010000368.1:0-1626 GCA_040006195.1 Gemmatimonadota bacterium
ATCGCTCCGCCTTCTTCTTCCCGACGCGCGGCACCCCCTGCAGCGTCGCGATGTCCTTCTCGCGGATCGCCCGCACGAGCCGGTCCGCGGAAAGCGTCGAGAGAAGGCCCAGTGCGAGCGACGGACCCACGCCGTTCGCCGTGAGCAGCCGCTGAAAGACACGCTTCTCGTTCACAGTCGCGAAGCCGAAGAGCAGAAACGCATCCTCGCGCACCACCAGATGGGTGTGCAGCTCCGTCTGCTCGCCGATGCGCGGGAGCGTCTCGTACGCGCCGAGCGGAATCGAGATCTCGTAGGCCACGCCGCCCGAGGTGAAGATCTCGACGCGGTCGAGCTCCTTGGCGACGAGCTTCCCGGCGATGCGCCCTATCATCGCGACTTCATTCCAGCGAGCCTGCCGCCCATGATGTGGGCGAGCGCCGCCGCCGTTCCATCCGCAGCGTCGTTGGGCTGAGGCGCGCTCTTGAGGCGCAGCAGCTTCGTCACCATGAACTGCACCTGTTCCTTCGACGCCTTCCCAGTGCCCACCACGGCCTTCTTGATCTCGGCCGGCGGATACTCATGAATCGCGAGGGCTGCCTGCTGCGCCGCCAAGAGGATCACACCGCGCGCGTGGCCGAGCACGACTGTGGTGCGGACGTTCTTTGCGTAGAAAACGTCCTCTATGGACATCGCGTCCGGTTTGTGACGCTCGATGAGGAGCACCACATCATCATAGATCTCGCGGAGGCGTGAGGAAAGCGGCTCGCGCGCGTGGGTGCGGATCACCCCGCACTCGATGAGCGAGAGCGAGCCGAACGGCTCGCCCTGAACCACTCCGTAGCCCGTCGCAGCCGTGCCGGGATCGATCCCGAGGACGATCACGGCGTGCGACTCACGCCTTCGTCATCTCGGCCACGTCCATATCGAAGTTGGCTTCGACCTTCTGCACGTCGTCGAGCGAGTCCAGCTCCTCCATCAGCTTGAGCAGCGTCTCGGCCGTGCGCCCCTCCACGTGCACCGTCTGCTTCGGAATCATCGCGATTTCGGGGTCGTGCACTGCGATCCCCTTGGCCTCGAGCGCGCCCATCACCGCATGCATCTCTGTCGGCTCGGTGCTCACTACGAACTGATCGCCGTCCTGCGCAAAATCCGTCGCGCCGCCATCGAGCGCGGCCTCCATCGTGGCGTCCTCGGCGAACTTCGTGGCGTCGACGTAGAGCTGTCCCTTCCGCTCGAACATCCAGGCGACCGAATTCGACGCGCCGAGGTTTCCGTTGCCGCGCGAGAGCTTGAAGCGAACCTCGGCGACCGTGCGCGTCGGATTGTCGGTGACCGCGTGAATGAGCAGCGCCACACCACCGGGCCCGTAGCCCTCGTACATGACCTCGACGTAATCGACGCCCTCGAGCTCGCCCGTGCCCTTCTTCACGGCGCGCTCGATGTTCTCCTTCGGCATCGACGCGGCCTTCGCGATGTCGATCGCGGTGCGGAGGCGCGGATTGCCGGCAGGATCGCCGCCGCCCGCCTTCGCGGACACCGTGATCTCGCGGATCAGCTTCGTGAAGTGCGCGCCGCGCTTCGCGTCCGTGGCGGCCTTGTAGTGCTTGATCTGCTTCCACTTACTGTGACCAGCCATCTCCGTAG
>JBDTXL010000369.1:0-2587 GCA_040006195.1 Gemmatimonadota bacterium
CGACCGCCGCCGGCGTGAGCTCGCTCGGATGATTGAAGTGCGTGTTCATGTAGATGGGATGGTACTTCTGCACCATCTCGCAGAACTCCGGCGTGATCCGCTCGGGCAGATGCGAGGTGATCCGGCTTCCGATGCGGATGATCTCGATGTGCGGGATCTCGCGCAGCTTCTGGAGGATGTACTCGATCCGCCGGTCCGAGAGCATCATGGGGTCGCCGCCGGACAAGATCACATCACGGATCTCGGTATGCTCGGCCAGATAGGCGAAGGCCGAGTCGTACTGGTTGAGCGGGATCTTCTCGGGATCGCCGACCTTCCGCCGCCGCGTGCAGAAGCGGCAGTACGACGCGCACACCGGGCTCACGAGAAAGAGCGCGCGGTCCGGATAGCGATGCGTGATGTTGGGAACCGGCGAGTCGCCGTCCTCATCGAGTGAGTCGACGACGCCATCCACGATGTCAAGCTCGCGGATCGTCGGCACGTACTGATTCCACATCGCGTCGCCGACTTCCTTGATCTGGTCGAGCGCCGCCGTCGTGATGCGCACCTGGAAGCCATCGAACGCCGGCCGCAGTGCCTCGACGTCGATCGCGTCGTGGCCGAACTTCTCGGCCAGCTTCTCGAGCGTGTCCACGCTGCCTTCGCGCAGAATCGTCTGCCACTCACTCATGGCGTCTCCTCGCCGGCGCGCACCGCCAGCTGCTTCGAGAAAATCACGCGATCGTCGTCCACGGCATAAAACCCGGCCACGCGCGCGCGTTCCACGTATCCGCCGCGCTCGTAGAACTCGCGCGTCTGCGCATACGCATCGCGCGACGATGTCTCGGCCACGAGCAGTCGCGCACCACGGCCGCGGAGTAGCTCCTCGACCGCGCCCATGAGGGAGCCGCCGTAGCCGCCGCCCTGCGCGCGCGGATCGACCGCGATCCAGTAGAGGTCGTAGCCCCCGTCGGTGCCGGGAGTCGGACCCCAGCACGCGTAGCCCTGAAGCGTGCCGTGCTCGTCGAACACTCCCATGAGCTCGTAGCTCTCCGCGCTCCGCATCCCTTCGTCGAAGAGCTCGAGCGCGATGTCGATCTCGGAGGGAGCGAACACGCCCGTCGCTTCGAGAATCTCGACGAGGCGCTCGCGATGGTGCGATGCGAGCGGACCAACGAGCCGGGGCAGCCGCCCGGCGCTCACAGCGCCGCTCAGCTTTGCCCGACCGCGAACAGCTCGAGCGCCGCGCCTTGCTCTTCGACCATGACGCCGGAAAGCCGCTGGGCGAGCACCCACTGGTCGGCGGTAGATGGACGCTCGCGGTGCAGCCCGCGCTCGCAGATCGCGCGAATGAGTGCGCCGTAGTCGAGCCCCTCGACGCCGGCCATGCGCGCGAGTCCCGCGTCCGGCGAGATGTCGGGGTTCGAGTTCACCTCGAGGATCCACGGCTTCCCCGCACGATCGATGCGGAAGTCGACGCGTCCGTAACCGTCGCCGCCGACGACCCGCCACGCCTGGAGCGCGATGCGCTGCAACTCCTCGGTGAGCTCCGCGGAGAGATTTGCGGGGCATTGCGGCTGAGCGCCGGAGTCCTCATCGCTTCCCGTCGCCCACTTCGAGCGGTACGACACGATGCGCCACATTCCCTTGGGCATCGCGTCGAACTGGATTTCGGATACGGGGAGCACGGTGTCGCCGACGATGCCGACGTTCACCTCGCGGCCGTCGATGTAGCGCTGGACGATCACCTCATCCCACCGCTCGTGCATCGAGGCGACGCGCTCGGCCAGCGCACGCGCTGTTCGCACCACCGAGCGCTGCTCGACGCCCACCGAAGCATCCTCGGCGGCCGGCTTGCAGATCGCCGGGAAGCCGACAGCGGGGATCGGATCGCCGCGCCGTACGATTGCGAAGCGCGGAATCGGCAGGCGGCAGCGATCGAGGATCGCATTCACGACGTGCTTGCGGAGGCACAGCGAGGTGGT
The DNA here is from genome assembly GCA_040006195.1 of Gemmatimonadota bacterium. Lineage (GTDB taxonomy): Bacteria > Gemmatimonadota > Gemmatimonadetes > Gemmatimonadales > Gemmatimonadaceae > FEN-1250. The sequence continues at coordinate 1,965 of JBDTXL010000369.1, forward strand.
CCACGACGAGCTGCCCGTGAATGGAATGCCGAGCACCTCGAGCGCCGAGATGACCGTAGGCTCGAGCTCGGCCACGCCGTCGATGCCTTCGCAGAGATTGAAGACGACGTCGCACTTGGTGCGGCGCGTGCGCTCGATCCACCGTCCATCGGTGTTCACCGGCACGCGCACGACCTTGTTCCCTTCGGCTTCGAGCACGGCCTCGACGGCCTCGACGGTCTCGAGGATGGCCAGGTCAGGCGTCTTGCCGAGCGCTGATGCGCCGTCGAATAAAAGAGCAATTTTCATTTACGTCCCCGCCTCGTGGTGGGCGACGCGCGAAATCCGGAGCGAAGCTTCGCGCGATCAGCCCAACGCCGCTGTGCGTCGCACTCGACGCGCAGCCTTTCCCGACAGGGTGATCCCCTGTCGCTCCGCGGCAAAACGCAGGGAGCGCTGGATGAGCTCATCGTAGCTCAATCCGGCTGCCCGCGCCGCTTTGGGAAAGCACGAGTTGTCCTCGGGACGGGGAAGGATTCCCGGAAGGGGATTCACTTCCACCACATTCGGCACGCCGGCGGCATCGAGACGCACATCGATGCGCGACCAATCGCGGCAGCCGAGAACCTGGTAGGCGGAGAGCA
>JBDTXL010000370.1:0-3296 GCA_040006195.1 Gemmatimonadota bacterium
ACACGGTTCATAAATGCTGCCTCTTGAGAAATGAAGAGTGAGGATGGAGCGGTACTACGGGGATACTCAGGTACGACACTGCAGCGCGAATGAGTTCCTGCTGCACTAGTTCATACGCGGGGGACTTCGCTCACAAATCTTCATGTGACATCCGGCCCCCTCAACCGTATAGGAAACAGGAAGCGTGGAACTAGGATGCTCCCAATCCATCCGGATAGGGAGAAGAAAGTGCACCCCTTTGACCCGCGTGTCAAGCTGGCCACCCACACAGAGATGCGACCTCTTGGCTCCCACTGCGAGAGGGGGTGACCCAGCGCACAGAGCTCACTCTGTCTCTCCCCGCAGCCCCGTCCGCTTCGCTCGAGCTTCCAAAAGCACTAGTCTCTATAGTGAGAGGCGTAAACCACGCTCGAGTCCAGCCGGGGCGCCTCAACCAGCCCGCCGAGCCATGAAAGGCCTTTCATCGCCCGCAGCTGCCCAGAGCAGTATTTCGGCGCGCTCTCCCTTCCTGCTCCGAACGCCGCCGCCCCATCACGATTTCGCCTTCGCAATTTCTCCGCACACAAACGCCTCTTCACATGCGCTCCGCGCTGCTGATGATACCATTCCGCTTTATCGCACGATAATTAATGTCTGCACGCACATTATCGTCGTTCAATCCTTGACCCCACATGAATGCGATTGATTCGTTTGGTTCGATGCGCACCACTCCTCGTGGCAATGGTGCTCGCCGCCTGCTCCGATTCATCCACCGGCGGTGATCACGGCATTCCCGATCTCGATGGCCTCGCGAACTTCGTCGTCGACTCCGCGAGACTCGCGAGCTCGTGGACGATGGGAAGCGACCAAGTCGAAGCCGGATCGTGCACATCGATCGAATACGGAGTCACGCCGGGCTTCCACAGAGTGCTCCGCTTCTCCGTGAGCACGCCTAACGTCGGCGACGCCGATGCGTACGTCGGCGATCCGCTCGCGCACATCGATCCGAATCACGATGGCAACTTCTCCGACACGGACGGACTCTTCGAATACGCGCCCTGCCACAATCATTTCCACTACAAGCACTACGCGACGTACGAGCTTCTTCCAGTGCTCGAGGGCGGCGCACTCGGCACGCCGATCTTCGCGCGCAAGCGCGGCTTCTGCCTCGACGACAGCGAGCCATTTCTCCCCGATGTCGATGCGCGAAGCTGGGTCTATCGGAGCTGCGGCACACTCACGGAGCACGGCAATCAGGGCGTTCACGCAGGCTGGACCGATCTCTACGTGCGCACGCTTCCAGGGCAGTACTTCGTGCTAGATGATCCGGCGCAGCCAACGCCGCCGGGAGAATACCTTATCCGCATTACCGTCAATCCGCCCTACCTTCCGGATTCGACCGATGCGTGCCCCGTGCGCGACGAGCAGCACTTCTGCCGCGTGCTGCGCGAGAGCAGTTACACGGACAACGTCGCGACGCTGCGCATCACGCTTCCTGCCCCCTGATGCACGCGGGCGGCCTCCCCGAAGGGAGACCGCCCGCGTGTGAAACAGTGGAGCGTTGAAGTCTAGAAGAACAGCATCATGCCGACCGCACCCTGATTCGCCGTCGCCTTCTCTCCCGTCTGCGCCTTCGCCTTCGAGTACGTGTACTCGGCAACCCAGCGCAGCGACTTCGTCCAGAGATACGTCACGGAACCGACGATCGCCGAATTCTTCTTGACGAAGAAGCAATTGCCATCGCAGTCACTGTTGTCCGTCGACGTCTGCTTCAAATCGTTCTCGCCGTAGCTCGCGCCGAACTTCCACTGCGTGCCCATCGGCTGGAACTCAGCCTGGCCGATGAAGCCGTAGCTCGTGCGGAGATCGCCATTGCTATCGACTTCATTGCCGGAGTCGAACATCAGCACTGTGCCGATGCCCTTTCCGTAGAAGCCGGAACCGACGAGCGACAGCCCGCCGAAGTCCGCGCGAACGCCACCGGCGCCGCCGTAGGAATTCTTGGACACCGAGCTCGTCGACGGAGTGGACGCATGCTGCCACTCACCGCTCGCGAACACCATGAACTTGTCAGCGCCCTTCGGAGCTTCGGCCGTTGTCGCGCCAAAGTGGCTCGTGTACGTGACCTCGGACTCGACGCGCGGAATCTTGGTCTGCGTGTAGCCATTGGAGCCGCCGATCGCGCTCGGATCGAATAGACCGATCGAGATCTGCGCGGGGTTCGTGGCCGGGCTGCTGTACGTCATCTGCGCAACGAAGTTCGGATAGACGTAGCCGTAGCCGATGCGGCCGAGCGTTGTCCCGCCGCCGTTGCCAAAGCCCGTTCCGCCCGCGGGTCCGACGCCGAAAAGCGTCATGTCGTTGAGAATGTTGCCGCGCTGGTAGAGACCGATCTCACGACCGGCGAGGATCTGTCCCCAGGTACCACCAGCCGTCAGGTACACCTGGCGCATGTCGATCTGCGCGCCAGCTTGCGTGCCGTTTCCGAAATTGTCGTGCACGCCGTTGGCGTTCTGGATCTGCGGAGCAAAGCCGAAGTGCACGCCGAGATCGACGCCACCTTCCTTGCCCTTCGCTTCGAACGTCGCGAACGCGGGAAGGAGACCCGTGCGAATCGCGGACGCCTTCGAGCCCTCACCCGTCGAAACGAGTCCGCCGCCGAATCCGCATCCGCCAGTGCCGCCGGCGCCGTTGAGAACCGTCGAGCTGCACTTCCCATCCGTGTAAACGAGGAACGCGTTCACGTTACCCGAGAACGAGAAATTCCAACCATTGCTCATCTGCATCGTGAGCCCCTGCGCATTGGCAGTCCCTGCCGCCATCGCAAGTGCACATGTGACGATTGCAATTCTTTTCATGCTTGCTTCTCCAAGACTAGTGAAAAACGAGAGACAAGGACCGCGAAAAAACTCGAGCGCCAACGAATCCTTTGATCTCGAAGAGATCGGAACAACACCATCATACGAGCTTCCTTCACCCGAGTTTCGAGTGCCACCTCCGCGTGAACGGGTGTGCGCCGCATAGAGCGCGATTCGATTTCAATGTGAGTGCAGCTGAAAGTTGGTTCTGACCATAACATCGACGATTGGAATGTCCAAATGGTTTTCCCACCAGTAGTAATCGTCGATCTGTGATGCGTAAACGGAAACGGAAAACGGAAATGGCATCTGCTTCGCTGTCCGCATCGCATCTATCGCCTTGCTCGGCATCGTGTCGATACCCGACGCCGCCGCCGTGCCACGTACCGCCGCACCTGCGATGAAGCCAGCGACGTACGCGTCCTTCTCCTTCGGACCGAACCCCTGCCAGTCACGTCC
>JBDTXL010000371.1:0-11916 GCA_040006195.1 Gemmatimonadota bacterium
GCGCCGCGATGGCCGTGGGGGATGTGCTGCTCGCGATTCCGCGCCTCGTGATCCTCCTCGTCTGTGCGGCGCTCTGGCCGCCGGGCGCTACCATGGTGATCACCATCCTCGTGCTCACCGGATGGATGGGCGTCGCGCGGCTCGTGCGCGGCGAAGTACGCGGGCTGCGTGCGAGGCCCTTCGTGGAGGGTGCGCACGCGATGGGCGCGTCGCCCGCGCGCGTGCTCTGGCGCCACGTGCTCCCCAATGCCCTCGCGCCCGCGATCGTGGCCATCGCCCTCGGCGTGGGAAGCGCGGTGCTGCTCGAGAGCGGACTGTCCTTTCTCGGACTTGGCATTCAGCCTCCGCAGCCAAGCTGGGGGAACATGATCGCGGATGGCCGCGAGATGATCGTGCTCGCGCCGTGGATCGCGCTGGCGCCGGGGATCGCGCTCATTCTCACCGTGCTCTCGTGCACGCTGCTCGGCGACGCGCTGCGCGACAAGCTGGCGGGCGATGAGCTCGAGACGATGCGCGCGCGCTCCTAGCGCACGAGGAGGGTGACGACCGCGCGCGGGGCGGCGGAGAACGCAACGGAATTATCTTGAATCAAGACGATCTCTCCGGGCGTTTCGTCGAGTCGCGAGGCCCGCGCCTCGGTGATGGGCAAGCCGAGCGACCAGCTGCCGGCGACCTCGCGCTCGGTGAGATTGACGCAGCGGAGCACGAGCCAGGCACCGTCCTCGCTTGTCTTGATTGCAGAGAGCCCCAGGCCTCCCCCTGTCAGCGACACGCCGAGTGTGGACAGCGGGAGCGCGGCGCCCGTGCGAACGGTGCGTCCAGCGAGCGGGTGCAGTACGTCGTCGGCAGCTCGTTCGATATACGCGATCATTGCATCATCGCGCGCGCCGTGCAGCAGCAGCGCGAAGCGACCGCTGAAAGTGCCGGGCTCCTGTGCCTCGGGTGTGCTCGCGGGCCACCCCGCGTGTCCGGGGCGCTCGGGGAGATCATTGCGCGAGAGCTCGCCGACGGAGCGCAGCAGCGTGAGTGCGAGAGTGCCATCGGCACTCGCTTCATATTCGCCGAGTCCATCGGAGTAGAGCGTGGCGCCGCGGTCGCGCGAGGTGAGAGTGACATAGCGCGCGAGCGGCGCCGCAGCGGACGGCGACTCCTCGGCGTGCGGCGGCGCGACGATTGCCTCGCGGCGAACCGGACCGAAGGCTGCGTCGGCGAAGACGTCGGCGTTCGCAACGTCTGTTGCGACACGAAGGCGCAAACGATGATCGAGGAGTCCGTTCTCGCCATCGACGTCGATGCGGATGAAGTCGACGCCGGCGTCGAGGGAGAGAGTGATCGTGCCGAAGGCGACACGCGGCGCGAGCATGCGCAGCTGATCGTGGTACTCGGCGCGCCACTGAATCACGAGCGAGGCGCGCAGCGGGCCGCGAAGGGCGAGCCGCGGGCTCGAGAGCTCGGCGACGCGCGCGTCGCCGCGGAGCGAGGGCGTGTATAAATCGCCGGCATCGGTGACGCTCTCGATCGAGAGGAGGGCTGAGATCTCTCGCGCGCCCTTGGTGGTGACTATGAGCACCTTCCCTCTCGGGTCCGACTCGATGCGGAGCGCGGCGTTCTGCATCGAAAGCCCTTCGGTGCGCACCTCGTCCTCCACCCGAACGATCGTCGCCGGATCGCCGCTGTCGAGAGCGAGCGCGCGCGTGCCGTAGCCGGATATTGGCGGCACCCACGCCAGCGCGCGCGTCGACTCGACGAAGTCGTTCCAGGGATACTGCTGCGGCGACTCCACTCGCTCGTGGCGGCGCGTTCCCGTGAGCCGCTGCACGACGACAGTGCCGCCGTCGAGCATCCAGTTCGGAAGTGCCTGACCGATCGGCATCGCATCGCTGCTGCCTGAGCCGGGGCCAACGCGAATGTGATCGCGGGCGACGAGCACCTCGACCTCGGCAACGCCTCCGCGAGTGCTGGCAGCGGGATTGCAGACGACCACTCGCGATTTCCACTCGCGCGGATCGGCGCGTGTCGCGACGGCGTCGTAGCCGAGGAGATCGAACAGCGCATCCTCGCGCAGCCCGGCCGATTGCACCTCCACGTCTTCGAGCCGCGCCGCCATCGCGCGTGCCACCGCATCGACGGAGCAGCCGCAGAGCGTGTCGTGCGGCTGGCATTGGAGCAGCGTCTTCCATGCCGATCGAAGCAGTGCGGGGCGAGCGGTCGCCCGCCTTCGCTCCGCCAACGCGACCCAGGGCTCGGTGTTGCGCAGCAGTGAGCGCTCGGCGCGCGCGGCGCGGCGCTTGAGCGAGCTGCGCGTGGCGAAGGTGCCTTGGAGCGTCCACGTGTAGCCGTAGGAGTCGCGCAGCTCGCCGCTGACCGCGCCTATCTCGCCTTCTCGCATCGACGCCGCATCGACGATCGCGCGCGCGAAGTCGCCAAGAGTAGTGAGTCGCACGTGGTCAGGCTTCGCGGCGCTCGCGAGCGCGCTGACAGCCTGCGCGCGGCCGAGCTGGCGCGCGTGATGGTCGGCGCCGTTGGGAAGAAGCACGTTCCCCGTCGTCGCGCGAGGCGCGAGCACAGCGCGGAGCGCGCGCCAGCGATCGCGCACATCGCTCTCCTCGAGGGGAAGCGACGAGCCGAGCTCGTAGCCGCTCGGGGAGAGATGATAGAGCAGCGCCGAGCTTCCGTCGGGCGCGCTCCAGCGGGCGACGTCGCCACGCGGATGTGCGGTGCCGCCGTAGCCGCGCCAGAGAACGATGAGCTTCATCCCGAACCCCACCGCGATCGCGGGCAGCATCGCGGGATGGCCGAAGGCATCGGGCGAGTAGAGCACGTTGGGCGCGGAGGCGCCAAGCGCGCGGAGTACTGCGCCGCCTGCGAGCAGGTTGCGCACGAGCGATTCGCCGGACGGGATCAGCTCATCGGCGAGCACATACCACGGCCCGGCCTCGAGCGAGCCGTTGCGGAGCCGCGCACGCAGCTCATCGCGTCTCTCGGGGCGCACCTCGAGATAGTCGTCGAGCACGATCGCCTGCCCGTCGAGCAAAAAGGGCGCGACGTCATCGCGATCGTCGAGAAGCGCATCGATGAGGGCGACGAGGCGCTGACGGAATCTCGCGGCGGGGTGATACCACTCGCGATCCCAGTGCGTGTGGCTCACCACGTGAACAATCAGCGGGCGCTCGGCGGGAGTCGTCATGGATTCGCAAAGCTGCGTGCGCAGCGCCGATCGTGCAACGCGCGCCGATCGTGCCCGGAAAAAAGCGAGGCGACCCGAAGGCCGCCTCGCTCATTCCCTATCGTTCCCGAAACTAGACGACGGGCCGTCCGGTCACGAGGCGCCACACGATCGCGATGACCGCGAGCACGAGCAGCAGGTGAATCAGGCCGCCGCCAACGTGGAGCACGAAGAAGCCGAGCAGCCAAAGCACGAAGAGAATTACCGCGATCGTCCACAACATTGTCGGGCTCCGCGAAAAAGGACTGTGTCCAACTCTTGTCCGATCATAAAGCAACTCGCGTACCAGACGTGACCGAACTACCCTTAACGAGAATTCTGACGCGTTAGACGACCTCGGCCGAAGACTTTGCATGGCGATAGAACACGTTTCGGACACCGCGCGCTGGGTTGCGGTTTATCGCGCCATGGAGAGCGAGCGCCCGGACGCCCTCTTCCACGATCCATTTGCCCGCACGCTCGCCGGCGAGAAGGGCGACGAGATCGTGCGCACGATAAAGAACGGTAAGTCGATGGCGTGGGCGATGATCGTGCGCACGCAGGTCTTCGATGAGATCATTCTGGCGGAGGTCGGCACGGATGGGATCGACCTCGTGCTCAACCTCGCGGCAGGACTCGATGCGCGCCCGTGGCGGCTCGCGCTCCCTCCAACGCTGCATTGGGTGGACGTCGACCTGCCGGAGATTCTGCGTTACAAGCTCGAAACACTCGGCGACGCGAAACCGCACTGCTCCTACGAGGCGGTGGAAGCGGATCTCACCGATGCGACGGCGCGACGCGAGCTTTTCGCCCGCCTCGGCGCACGCTCGAAGCGAACCCTCATCGTGACGGAGGGATTGCTCATCTATCTGAGCGACGCAGACGTAGGCGCGCTCGCGTCGGATTTGCGGGCGGAACGTTCGTTCACGCGCTGGGTGATCGATCTCGCGAGCCCGCGGCTGCTGAAGATGATGTCGAAGTCGTGGGGGAAAGCGGTCGCGTCGGGTGACGCGCCCTTCAAGTTCGCTCCGGCAAGCGGCACCGACTTCTTCCGGGACTTCGGTTGGGACGAGCGCGCGTACCACTCGACGATGGCGGAGGCTGAGCGCCTCGATCGCGAGATGAAAATGATGTGGCTGTGGAGATTCCTGGGGCGCTTCTACCCCGCGAAGATGCGCGACGAATTTCGGCGCATGTCGGGAACCGTGGTGCTCGAGCGCATCTAACGCGAGAGGGCGCGCGCCTTGCGCTCGCGCCAATCCGCAACCGCGGTGCGAATCTCGATTGCGTTGCCATAGTGGCTGAGCGGGATCTCGTGCGACTCCTCCTTCGTCACCACGATCACCGACCGCTCGCCGAGTCGAATGTCGATGACATCCGACCATGCGACGTTGAACTTGCGAAAGGGCGAGAGCCTCGCGCGGAGGCCCGCGTCGTCCACGCGCACGAAGCGCCGTTTCCACGAGAAACCGCTGAGTACCCCGTGTGCGAGACCGGTGAAAAGCGTGACTATACCGAGATAGAGTATGGCGTGCTCGTAGAGCGGCTTGCCACCGGGATGCGTGGAGATAACGGCTTCGAGAATGAGGAGCACTCCGGCGACGACATCGAACCACTCGGGCCCCGAGTGCTCGTGCGCGTGCGCGGATGATGCCGGGCTCTTTTCCAGCCGCTTCTGGGCCTCCTTGCCCGCCTCGCGGATGAACATCATCAGCAGTGCGGCCGCGACCGCGATCTCCGCGATCGCGAGTATGCGTCCATTGGTCCCGGGAAGGTCGAGACGATCGATGCCGGCGAGGAGGAGCGGGATGCCGCTCGCAACGTGCTGAATCTTCTGCCACCACACGCCAAGCTGGCGCCGCTTGTCGTCGAGGCGAATCGTGATACTGTCTGATGACATGATACAGAATGGAGCGCGCAATGCGGAAATGGAAGGTCGCGCGCGGTTGACCGGTACCCGGATTGAGTCGAAGTTCAGAGGCGTCGCACACTCACACGGAGCGCCATGCATTCGCTCGGAGATCTCTGGCACCAGTACTCTGATCCAACGGCTCTGATCCAGTGGGGCGGATACGTCGGGCTGACGATCATCATTTTCGCCGAGACCGGGCTCCTCATCGGATTCTTTCTTCCGGGTGATTCGCTGCTGGTCTCCGCCGGGCTGATCGCGTCGCGCGGCACGCTCGATGTGTGGCTCATGTGCGCGATTCTCACGGTCGCCGCGATTCTCGGACAGACGGTGGGCTACGCGATCGGGCACGCGGCGGGACCGAAGCTCTTCGCGCGCGAGAACTCGCTGTTCTTCAAGCGAAGCCACCTCCAGCGGGCGCACGACTTCTACGAGAAACACGGCGGCGCGACGATCGTACTCGCGCGCTTCATGCCCATCGTCCGCACCTTCGTCCCAGTCGTCGCAGGCGCGGCGCGGATGAGCTATCGTCCCTTTCAGCTGTACAACATCATCGGCGGCATCGCATGGGTATGCGGTATGCTGATGATCGGATACGGTCTCGGCCGCTACATCCCCGGGATCGATAAGAACATCGACAAGGTTATCATTGTAGTAATTGCGGTTTCGCTCGCGCCTGCACTCATCGGCGCGTGGCGCCGTAAGCACGCCGCGGTCGCAGAGGGCGCGACCCCGGATCTTCGCTCGACAATAACGGAGGATTGAAATGGCCTTTACACTCCCGCCGCTCGGCTACGACTACGCTGCCCTCGAGCCGCACATCGACGCGCGCACGATGGAGATTCACCACACCAAGCATCACCAGGGGTACGTGACGAATCTGAACGCCGCGATCGAGAAGACTCCCGAGCTCGCGGACAAGTCGCTCGAGTGGCTGCTGCAGAATCTCGCATCGGTGCCTGAAGCCGTTCGCAATGCCGTCCGCAACAACGGCGGCGGACACTGGAATCACACCTTATTCTGGCAGATCATCGGCCCGAAAGCGGGCGGCGATCCGACCGGCGCCGTCGGCGATGCCATCAAGGATTCGTTCGGTGACTTCGCAAAGCTCAAGGAGCAGGTGAACGCGGCCGGGCTCGCGCGCTTCGGCTCCGGCTGGGCGTGGGTCGTGGCCGACAAGAGCGGCAAGCTCACGATCGAGAGCTCCCCGAATCAGGACACGCCGGTCAGCGAGAAGAAGACGCCGATTCTGGGCGTCGACGTCTGGGAGCACGCCTACTATCTCAAGTACCAGAATCGCCGCGCCGACTACCTCGCCGCCTGGTGGAACGTCGTGAACTGGGCCGAGGTCTACAAGAAGTACGAGGCGCGCTAGCAGCTTGCGCGCGGCGTTCATCGCGGCGCGTCGCCCTCGAGATAGGTGTATCCCTCGAGCCCCGCGACGTAGTCCGCGATGAACGTGTTGGCTTCCTGGCGCGTGAGATTCGGCGCCGCCGATACCTTTCGCCTGAACGTCGTCAACAGATCGGACGCGCGGAACTGCACGTAGTTCAGCACCTCGGTCACCGTGTCGCCGTGCACGAGATCGGTCACCTCATAGCCCGACTCCGAGAGCCGCACGTGCACGGCGTTCGTGTCACCGAACAGGTTGTGCAGGTCGCCGAGAATTTCCTGGTACGCTCCGGTCAGGAAAATGCCGAGGATGTACGGTTCGCCCGGCCGGTGCGGATGCAGCGGAAGGCTCGGGCTTCCATTCTTCCCGCCGACGAAGCGATCGATCTTCCCGTCTGAATCGCACGTCACATCCTGGATGGTTCCGCGACGCTCCGGCTCCTCGTCGAGACGATGGATCGGGATGATCGGAAAGATCTGGTCGATCGCCCAGCTGTCGGGGAGCGACTGAAAGACGCTGAAGTTGCAGAAGTAGCGGTCGATGAGCCGCGCCTCCAGCTCCTCGATGATGTCCTCGTACTCTTCGCGATCCTTCTGCGCCATCACCGCGACCGCGTTCACCGTCGCTGTGTAAAGCTGCTCGGCCATCGCGCGCGCGCGGAGTGAGAGCACGCCGCTGTTGAACAGCGCCTGCGCGCGCTCCTTCGCGAACGTGGCGTCGTGGTAGACCTCGCGCGCCGAGCGTCCGGAGATCGACTGGAACGAGTCCTGGAGATCGTGCAGGATCGCGTGGTCGTCGTCGGTGAGCACCGGCAACTCGACGTCCTGCTGCGACTCGACGTCGATCACGTTGAGCAGAAGCAGCGCGTGGTGCGCGGTGAGCGCGCGCCCCGACTCCGAGATGAGATTCGGCATTGGAATCTCGAGCTCCCGACACATTTCGGCGAGCGTGTACACGACATCGTTCGCGTATTCCTGCACGGAGTAGTTGACGCTCGCGGTGACCGTCGAGCCCGAGCCATCGTAGTCGATGCCGAGCCCGCCGCCGACGTCCACATGGCTCACGCGCACGCCCGCCGTCTGAAGCTCCGCGTAGAAGCGCGCGATCTCCTGCAGTCCGGACTTGATGTAGCGGATGTCCGTGATCTGCGAGCCCAGGTGGAAGTGAATGAGCTTGAGCACGTCGAGACGGCCGGCATCACGCAGCTTGTCGACCACGCGAACGAGCTCGCTCGCGCTCAGGCCGAACTTCGACTTCTCTCCGCCACTTTCGGCCCATCGGCCGTAGCCTTCCGAGGCGAGCTTGATGCGGACGCCCGCCTGCGGCGTGATCCCCATCTCGTCGGCGACGCGGAGGAGCACATCGAGCTCACCCTCCTGCTCGATCACGATGAAGACCTCGTGTCCGAGCTTCTGCCCCATGAGGGCGAGGCGCATGAACTCCTCGTCCTTGTAGCCGTTGCAGACGATCAGGTGATTGGTGGACTCGGTGAGCGCGAGCACCGCCTGAAGCTCAGGCTTGCTGCCGCACTCGATGCCGACACCGTGCGCCGCGCCGAACTGCACGATCTCCTCGACCACGTGCCGCTGCTGATTGACCTTGATCGGATAAACCAGCGTGTACGTGCCGTCGTAGTCGAACTCCTTGATCGCGCGATCGAACGTTCCGCAGAGTGTCTCGATGCGGGATCGCAGAATGTCGCTGAACCGGAGAAGTACCGGAAGGCCGACGCCCTGAGCGGCGAGGTCCATCGCCATGTTGAACAGGTCCAGCCTGAGCTCAGGGCGGTTGAGATCGGGACAGACGACCGCATGTCCCTGCTCGTTCACGTCGAAGTAGCCGATCCCCCAGCCTTCGATGTTGTAGAGCGCGCGCGACTCGTCAATGCTCCACGTGGTCGCTGCGACGGAAGGAGGACTTGCCTCCACTCGAGTTGCCATGCGGCGAATCTTACGGACCTGTGTTGTTCTCCAACAGTACCGATTTCGTCACGGGAAGAGGCGGCGCATCGTCCAGCTCTCGCCACTGCGTTCGAAGAGACGGCGCTCGTGCAGGCGGAACGCGCCGGCGTGCCAGAACTCTATGCGCGTGGGGAGCACCCGGCGTCCGGTCCAGTATGGCGGGCGAGGCACAGGCTTGTTCTCGTAGAGCTGCTCGACCTCGAGCACGCGGCCACGCAGCTCGTCCATACTCGAGAGCGTTTCACTCTGGCGGGATGCCCACGCGCCGATCTGACTCTCTCGCGCGCGCGAGGCGAAGTACGCGTCGGCCTCGGCGTCCGTCACGGGCTCGACACTCCCTTCAACGCGAATCTGAATCTCGAGCGCAGCCCAGTGGAAACAGAGCGCGGCGCGCGGTGTCGCCACGAGCTCGCGCCCTTTGCGGCCATTCATGTTCGTGTAGAAGACGAAGCCTCGCTCGTCGACTGCCTTGAGTAGCACGATGCGAACGGACGGTGCGCCGTCCGGGCTCACCGTCGCGAGCGACATCGCGGTGGGATCAGGGAGAAGCGCGCGATCGACTCCCTGTGCCTGCGCGAAGAGCGCACGAAATTCCTCGATGGGATCCATGCGCGAAAGCTATTCGGGATGCGAGGGATTCGAAGGCGAGAGACGTTGCGAAAGACATGTTTTTCCCGTCCATTACCAGCCGTGACCTACGATCCCAGGCTGGTTCCCGTCGCGCCGACGCAGGGCGCGCCCGTATCGATTGCGCTGACGCCGTTCTGGATCGGCTCGGCCAACGGCTCGGCGCTCCTGCTTCTCTTGCCGGGCGTCGCGCCGCGACACGTCGCACTGATGGAGCGCGAAGACGGCTTCTCTCTCTCGCCGGTCGCCACCGTCTACCCCGCACCGCTGCTGAATGGACGATCGGTGTCCGGACTGACGCGCCTGGCGAATGGCGACGTCATCCAGGTGGTGCCGGGATCGGTATGGAGGCTGGAGACGGGCGAGCCGTTGGCGGTCGCGGCCGAGGAAGTGGACGAAGGCTTCGTCGGCGTGGCGCCGAGGAGCGGGAAGAAGAAAAAGAAGCGGAAGGCGAAGCGCGGCGGCGGCGGCGGCGGATGGCGCACTGTTGCGGTGTGGGCGGGCGTGCTCGCGGTCGCGGCGCTGCTCGTCGTGGCGGGGATCGCCGTGTACAACGGCGCGACGCACGAATCGCAGATGACGCCGCTGTCCGACACCGATGCTGTGCTGTTCGATTCGCTGCTGCTCGTGAGTTACGATCACATGGAGCGGGGCTCGACGCTACTCGACCTCAGCCTCGGCGATCAGGCGCTGCAGGAGTTCGCGCGCTCGACGAACGTTCTCGAGACGAGCAGGCTGCGTGACAATCCGTGGGTGAAGCCGCGGATCGCCGCGCTCGAGGCGACGATCGCGGAGGTCTATCGCACACGGAGCGTGGCGGTGCCGGCGCAATATCGGAATGCGAAGGCGACGGTGAGCACGGCCACGTCGCTGAAGGCACAGCTGTCGGCGGCGGATTTCGCTGCGCGCTTCGGCGCGATGGAGACGCGCTTCGCGTCGCAATATCATCGGCCGCTGGTAGTCACCGGGCGCGATCACCCCGAGCATCTGTCGCTCTACGGCAAGGGCGGAGCGATCGACATGCGCGTGAACGATCTCTCCCGTGACGAGGTGCAGTGGATCGTGAGCAACTGCCGAGCGGCGGGAATTCGCGTGAAGGACTTCTCGACGGACTCGGTGCTGCAGGCGCAGATCAAGAGCGCGATCAAGGCAGGGTTGGCAGATCGTGCAGGCACCGGAGTGCACCTGCACGTCGATCGATTCGCAGATCGGCACGATCGCTACACGGTGAGCTGGTCAGGCGTCGTCGAGCAGGGCGAGAAGCTCGAGGACTGACTGCGGGCGCTGCTGGGAATCGGGAGCGAGAGCAGCGTCGAGCACGCGGCGGTGCGACTCGGAGAGCTCCGACTCTCGAGGGGTGAGATCGCGAGTCGCGCCTCCGACGATGCGAGCGCGGAGCTCGGGCTCGGTCTCGGCGCCGTGCATCATGTGCGGCGTAGCGCCGAGAAGTAGCTCGTGCAGCAGCGCGCCCAGGCCGTAGATGTCGACGGTGTCCGTGTTCGCGGTCGAAGGCTCGCGGAGAAGCTCGGGCGCTGCATAGCCGAGGGTGCCGACGTCGATGTCTTCCCAGCCGCCGGCGGTGGAGCGCGCGCCGCGGCGAATGGCGACGCCGAAGTCGGCGAGGTGCGGAGTACCGTCGATACCGAAGAGGATGTTGCTCGGCTTGATGTCGCGATGCACGACGTCGCGCCCGTGAGCACACGCGACCGCGACCGAGACCCTGCGAAAGACTCGCAATGCCGCATCGATTGGAAGAGAGACGACCGCGTTGATCTCGGCGAGCGATCCGCCCGGCACACGCTCGAGAAAGAGCGCCGGTAACTCTTCGACCACGCTGTAGCACTGCACGACTCCCTCACACCCTTCGAGCCGACGCTGAAGCATGCCTTCGGCGATGAGGCGCTGGCCCAGCTCATCGCGCGCCCGCAAAGTCGGAGCGAGTCGCTTGAGTGCCATCTCCCGCCCATCGGCGAGCGTCACCAGGACGAGCTCGAAATTTCCACCCGGACGCGACAGACGACGACCGAGTCGCCACGGTGGCCCCGGCACCGCCCCTAGGTGAACAGAAACTTGATGCGACTCACATCCGCGAGCACAAACTCGTCCCCGTCGTCGAGATTGTGATCCTCGCCGCGATCGAGCTTCTGATCGTTGAGCGACGTGCCGTTTTGCGATGAGTCGACCAGCCAGAAGCCGCCATCCTTCTTGATGATCGAGCAGTGGTAGCGCGAGATCACGTTCTCGCTGTCGCTCAGCACCAGATCGTTCTGCTCCTCCGGCTTGTTCCCCATCGCGGCGCCGATTCGAAAGACGTCCTTGTCGAGAGCGATCAGCTTTCCCCGCCCCACACCGTCGACGACCTTGAGGATCGCCTTTCGCGCAGCCGCGTCGGCTTTCCTTTGCTTATCGTGCTCTCGCTTCGCACGGAGCAGCTGGATCACCAGCAGCACGCCGGCAACCGCGACGGCCAGAGCGATCGCGCCGAAGATCAACAGCTTCTTGCGTGTGGCGGCCGCCTTCCGCTTATCCGCGATCGTCGCTTTGAGCGAGAGCGCGCGCGGATCGTCGGGCGATGTCGAGAGCACGTCATCGACCATCGTGCCGGCTGTCTTGAGATCGCCGGCGTCGATCGCCGTCTCCGCGGCGCGAAGCTTGTCGCGCTTCGCACTGTTCGCATCCTCCTTCGACTTCTGCGACGCCGCCTCGCGTGCGTGTGCCGCATCGATGTCCTTCTGCGCCTGATCGAAGCCCATCCGCGCCTCGGTGTCCGAGCCGTCGATGATGAGCACCATCTTGAAGAGCTCCGCGCGCTCCTCGGCGT
>JBDTXL010000372.1:0-6987 GCA_040006195.1 Gemmatimonadota bacterium
ACAAGGCGTCGAAGATGACGGATCTCTGGGTCGATATCGGCGCCACGAATCGCGCGGAGGCGAACGAGCAGTTGAGTGTCGGCGACGCGGGAGTCATCGACTCGAAGAGCATCGTGATGCCGAACAATCGCATCGTCTCGCGCTCCGTCGACGATCGCATCGGCGCCTTCGTCGTGCTGGAGGCGCTGCGTCGCTACAACGAGGCGCCGGGCAAGGCGAAGGTCGTTGCGGCCGCGACGACGCAGGAGGAGATCGCATGGCACGGCGGCGGCGCGGGCGTGTGCGCGTCATGCATCGGCGCGCAAATGGCGATCGTCGTCGACGTCACCTTCGCCACCGATCACCCGGGCATCGAGAAAAAGGAGCTGGGCGAGCACGCGATCGGGAGCGGGCCGGTACTCGTGCGCGGGTCGATCATCAGTCCGGTGGTGTTCAAGACGCTGCGCGGGGCGGCGGAGGATCTCAAGATTCCGTATACCCTTGCCGCCGCCGGGCGCGACACCTCGACCGATGCCGACGCGATCCACGTTTCGGCGCAGGGCATCGCGACCGCGCTCGTCTCGGTGCCGAACCGCTACATGCACTCACCGAACGAGCTCGTGAGCCTCGAAGATGTCGACCGGGCGGCGACACTCATTGCCGAGGCGTGCAGGCGGGTGGATGAGAACACGGACTTTACGGCGCGGTAAGTCGAAGGCGTAGAGTGCTTTCAGCGATTCGCCGAGCCTCCTGGCTCGGCGATTTTCGTTTCCTGAAATTCGCTATTGCACCTCACGTTACGTGAGGGTTTAGACTCTCCTCGTGGCCACAAACACGATTCCCACTTCGCAGAAGAAGTCGATGACAGAACCACCATTGAAGGTGGGTGAGCTTGCGAGCCGGACGGGATTGTCCGTGCGCGCGCTCCACCACTACGACGAGGTCGGGGTACTCAAGCCCTCGCTGCGCACGCCGTCCGGCCACCGACTGTACAACCGGTCCGATGTCGAGCGGCTGCAGCAAGTCCAGTCGCTGCGGCTCCTGGGAATTCCGCTGGAAGAGGTGAGACAGCTGCTCGACGGAGCGGGGATCTCGGCTCGAGAAGTGATTGCGCTACACATCGCCAAGCTGCACGAGCACATCGCTTTGCAGAATCGCCTGGCGGAGCGCCTCCAAGGGCTCGCACTGCATTTGGACACGGTGGAGACGGCATCGATCGATGACCTCTGCCAACTAATTCAGGTGACCACCGCAATGGAGAAATATTTCACGGCGGAGCAGCTCGAGGTGCTCCGCGACCGGCGAAGCTCGATTACCGAAGAGCACATGCACGAGGTTCGCGACTCATGGAACGAGATCATTCCGAAGGTGCGAAACGCGATGGCCGCGAACGTCGATCCGGCGTCGCCGGAAATTCTCGCGATCGCGAAACGCTGGAAAGTACTCGTCGAGGAGTTCACCGGTGGCGATCCGAAGATCGCGCAGGCGGTGACGACGATGTACCAGAACGAGGGCCCGAAGCTTCAGGAGCAGCTCGGCGAAATCCCGACGCCGGAGATGTTCGTGTACATGGGGAAGGCGTTCGCGGCTCTGAAATAGCTCCCAGCGCCAAGAGGGGAGAGAGTCAACTGCTTTTAAAATGCGACTTGAACGGAGAGCTGGACGGACAAAAAACGGACAACTGCTAGTGTGGAGCAGTTGTCCGTTTGTTTTCCGTAAAGTCCGTTCCGTCGTTCTCCGAATTGCTACGAGTCTACTCGGCTGCGTCAGCCAAATCGCCACACCCCGCTATTCGTCATCCACGTTGGCCATGTCGGCGGGGGTAGGGAATTTTCCGCTCTCGCGTTTGCGGCCCATCATCACCCATGACGCGGCGCCGCGGACTGCCTTCTCCTTGTCGCGCAGCAGCGTCTGGAGTGCAGCGAGCGCGCTCGAAGTCTTCACTTCGCCGAGCGCGTGAACCGCGGCGACGCGCATCGGGGTGGGGCGGCGTTTATTGAGAAGGCCTTTCTCCGTGCGCGCGATGTCCATCAGCTTCTCGACCGCGTGCGGCGTACCGAGCTGGCCCAGCGCCGTGACCATCGCCATCTGCACACGATTGTCCTCTTCCTTGTCGAGAGCGCGCACGAGCGAGTCCACGGATCCGGTGCGCTGCAGCGCCATCGCCTCGGCCGCGCGCTCGCGCACTTCTTCTGGCGCATCGCGCAGGGCGCCGCGCAGTCCCTTCGCCGCGACGCCGGGGCCGAGCTTCGCGAGCGCGCTCGCCGCTGCCGTGCGCACGCGATCGTCGCGATGCTCGAGCAGCTTCTCGAGATCCGTGTCCGCCTCCGCCACGCGCATCTCGCCGAGCAGCTCGATCGCGTTGCGCACGACGAACCAGCGCGGATCGCCGAGCATGTGCACGAGCGTGCGAACGCCGGTGCGCAGGCGGAGGAGCGAGTCGTAGTAGACGCGGCGGTCGGTGATCGACGGCGCGGAGATGAGCGCTTCGACCAGCGCCTCGACGCCATCATCCTCGGCGCGCAAAAAGATCGCCATGTACTGTTCGTAGTTCTCGCGTCGACGCGGGAGCAGTTCGACGATGCACTTGAGCACGCGCGGCACGCAGAGGCGGCGAATGCCCAGTGCGTACTGGCGTTTCGTCAGCTTGTCCTCGATGTCGCCATCGCGCTTCACGAGCCCGTAGAAGACGTCGGCGACGATGTCGATGCGATCCTTCCCCGACGAATCGGCCGCGAGCTTCACGAGCGTGTCGAGCTGGCCGCCGATCGCCGTGGCTTCCTTCGCGCCATCGAGCTGCTCGAAGAGGCGCACCATCGAGCCCTTCGGCGTCGAGGTCGTGGAGAATGCGGCGAACATCGCATCCGGATCGAGCTCGCGAACGAGGTCCTCGGACTCGAGCTCCTCGCCGTCGCCGCCGCCGACATCCGCGCCCGCAGCCTGCACGGCTTCGAACTGCCCGGTAGTCGGCATGAACATCGTCATGCTGTCGCGCACGATGCCCGCGCCTGCATTGGCGATCTTCGAATTCGCAAGCGCGGTGGGCGCCTTGAGCTGCACGGGCACGTCGACCTTGAGCGAGATCGTCTGCGCATCGAGCGCACGCACGCGCGAGAGCGCTACCTCGCCGCCGTTGCCGGGTGTCGGCGCGATCGAGAGCAGCCTCGCCACGAGCAGAAGGTCGGCCGGCGTCGAGTTGCGCTGAACGTCGATCTCGAGAATCGAATGTCCGATGAGCTGCGCGACGAGACCGTCGACTCCTTCGAAACGCGCCGGAACGACTTCGGCGTTGGCGGAGAGGAGCTGCATGTCGTGCAGGATCAGCTTTACCGGCCCCTGTTCCGACACCGTCACGAGCGAGCGCAACGTGGCCAGCTGCTTGTCGAAGGCGCTTCCTTCGATGAGCAGCATTTGCACGAGGCGGGCGAAGTGTCGGGCGAAGGTCAGAGCGTATGACATCGATGCCTGAACGAGTCCTCTTTAGCGGCCGGAAGAGTCTGTTTCGGGGGAGATTGTCCCGATATGCGACAGATGACCATGGGTGATCGTAACATTATGATCACACGCGTCTTGCGCGAATTTCCGGTCGTGCGTAATGACCGCTGCAACACCGCTGGTTCGCTGCAGCTCGAGCGCCGCCCGAATGAAATCCCGACCCCCCGCATCCTGCCCCGCGGTGGGCTCGTCCAGCATCAGAAAGAGCGGCCGGGATGCGAGCGCCGAAGCGATCGCGACGCGGCGTTGCAGCTGCGGCGCGAGATCGGCGGGATGCACATGCTCGCGCCACGAGGATCGTCCCGACCGAATCGAGATAGACCGGCAGCTTGAGGGCACCGACCACAGCCCCGAGCGCGAGATTGAGGGCGACTGCACGCGGAATGAGCGCGAGCGAGAGCGTGGAGAGCGAACGTCTGGCAGGAAGTGGCACGGGCGGATAACATACTACTCGCAGCACACTCCTCACCACACCAGCCACCGCATGCTCTCCGCCCTCACTCGCCGCGCGGCATACGCCAGCGCGGTGGCACTTCTGTTCGGCTGCCACCACGCGACCGCCGGCAGTGACATCCACGACGACGCACGCGCAGCCGCGACCTCGGACACAGGGCGCATCCGCGCCGACATTGTCTATCTCTCGAGCGATGCGCTCGAGGGACGCGGCACTGGAACGCCGGGGAACGACAGCGCTGCGGCGTATCTCGCGCGCGAGTACGCGCGACTCGGCCTTCGGAAGATCGAGCTCGCGACGACGTGCCCGGCCATGCGACCCGGCGTACGCGAGTGCGTCGTGGGTCGCGCCTCGTACACGCAGCCCTTCGTCGCGCGCTCTGCCGCGGCCGCGCACGCCGGACTTCCATCGGAGCTCCCGACACAGAACGTCGTCGCGAAGGTGCCGGGCACCGATGCGTCGCTTGCTACTCAATATCTGGTCATCGGCGCACACTACGATCATCTCGGCCGCTCGCCCTTCGACGCCATGGATCCCGAGGCGAAGAACGCGATCCGACACGGCGCCGACGACAACGCGTCGGGCACCGCTGCCGTGCTCGAGCTCGCGCGACGCTTCCACGCACATCCTGCGCGCCGCCCTGTCATCTTCGTCAACTTCAGCGGCGAGGAGCTCGGCGACCTCGGCTCCGAATGGTTCGTCGAGCACGCGCCCGTTCCCGTCGACAGCATCGACGCGATGCTGAACTTCGACATGGTCGGCCGGCTGCGCGACGACAAGCTGATCGTCTACGGCGTCGCTACTGCAACCGAGATGCGCGCCATCGTCGACAGTGCGAACACCGTTCAGCCGCTCAAGATCGACGCCGTCGGCGACGGCTTCGGCCCGTCGGATCACGCATCGTTCTACGGAAAGAAAGTGCCGGTGCTGCACTTCTTCACCGACATGCACGAGGACTACCACCGCGCCACCGACGTGTCCTCGAAAATCAACATCGCTGGCGAAGTGCGCGTGATCGACTACGCCGAGCGAGTCGCGCGCAACATCGCCAACCGGCCCTCACGCCTCACGTACGAGCGTTCGTCCGCGCCGCCGCCGAAGATGACCGCGAGCGGGCCGGGGAATGGCACGTACTTCGGCTCGATCCCCGACATGGGCTCCGCGGGCGCCACTCCGGGCGTGAAGCTCGCGGGCGTCACCGCCGGCAGCCCTGCCGACAAGGCGGGTGTGCAGGCTGGCGACATCATCGTCGAGTTCGGCGGCAAGACTGTGAAGGATCTCTACGACTACACCGATGCGATCGGCGCTCACAAGCCGGGCGACGTCGTCCAGGTCATCGTCATGCGCGCGGGCTCACGGCTCGCGCTTACCGTCACGTTGGCAAAGCGTGGCTCATGAAACACTTCGGAGGCTTCTGATGCATCGTGTTCCGCTCTCTGCCCTGCTTGCGACCGTCGCGCTCGCCGCGGCGCCGCTCGCCGCGCAGGACTCCAGCCTCGCCTCACCCGGCACCTTCGTCCTGCGCGCGGCGCATCTGATCGACGGCACGGGCGCAGCGGAGATCAATAACGCGGCGGTCGTTGTCGTCGGCGACAGCATCACGTGGGTCGGCGCGGCCGCCAACGTGAAGGCTCCCGCGGGCGCGCGCACGATCGACCTCGGCGATGCGACGCTGCTCCCCGGCTTCATCGATGCGCACGTCCATCTCGCGGGGCGCGAGCTCGGTGACCCCGAAGGCGACGAATCCGCCGTGCACGACTACGATCAGTACGGCGCCATCCTCGGCGTCAACCACGCGAAGAGCACGCTGCTCGACGGCTTCACCAGCGTTCGCAACGTCGGTGCGCCGTTCTATGATGACATGGCGCTGCGCAAGGCGATCAACGCGAGCCAGATCTGGGGACCGCGAATGGAGAACGCCGGCTACGCGATCGGGATCACCGGCGGCCACTGCGACGAGAACGGCTTCAAGCCCGGGCTCTTCGACGGCAGCTACAAGACGGGCATCGCGAACGGCGTCGACGAAGTTCGCGCCGCGGTCCGCTATCAGATCAAACAGGGCGCGGACGTCATCAAGACGTGCGCGACGGGCGGCGTGCTCTCCGAGGGCGATGCGGTCGGCGCTTCGCAGTACACGTACGAAGAGCTGCACGCGATGGTCGAGGAGGCGAACAAGCTCGGTCGCAAGGTCGCAGCGCACGCGCACGGCACCGAGGGGATCAAGGTCGCGGTGCGCGCGGGCGTGAGCTCGATCGAGCACGGATCCTTCCTCGATGAGGAGGGCGCGAAGATGATGGCGGCGAAGGGCACGTATCTCGTGCCGACGCTGAGCGCCGGCGAGGCGGTGGAGACCGCGGCGCAGAGTGGCGCGCTCAAGGGACTTCGTCGCGAGAAGGGACTCGCCGCGGCGAAGGCAATGCGCAACTCGGTCAAGATCGCGCGCGCGGCTGGCGTGAAGATCGCGCTCGGCACCGACGCCGGTGTCGGCAGGCACGGCACGAACGCGCACGAGTTCACGCTCATGACCACGTGGGGCGGGATGTCGAACATGGAATCGATCGTCGCCGGCACGCTGAGCGGCGCGAAGCTGCTCGGCTGGGACGAGCACGTGGGCTCGCTCACGGCGGGCAAGTGGGCGGACATCGTCGCGGTACCGGGCGATCCGCTCAAGGACATCAAGAACATGGAGAAGGCGTTGTTCGTGATGAAGGGCGGCGCTGTGTACAAGACACCGGCGGTCGCGCTGCACCCGTAGTCGCGGAGCGCGCCGTGGCGCTCTATCACACTGCATACGGTCCCGACGGCGCACCCCGGCTGCTCTTTCTGCACGGCGGTCCGGGTGCGTCGCACGATTACATGCTGCCGCAGATGCTCGAGCTCGCGGACGAGTATCGGCTGATCTTCTACGATCAGCGCGGCGGGGGAGGATCGAAGGACGATGCCGATCGCACCCCCATCACCTGGAAGACACACGTCACCGATCTCGCCGCGCTCGTGAGCGAGCTCGCGCTCGAGCCGCTCACCCTCGTCGGCTATTCGTGGGGCGGGCTGCTCGCGCT
>JBDTXL010000373.1:0-6494 GCA_040006195.1 Gemmatimonadota bacterium
GACGCGGGCGGCTGCAGCTCACCGGAACGCTCGGCGACGTCCTCAAGGAATCGGCAAATGCGGCGATGACGTACGCGCGGTCGCGTGCGAGCATGCTCGGCATCGATCCGGAGTTTCCGAAGACGCGCGATATCCACGTTCATCTTCCAGCGGGCGCGACGCCGAAGGATGGGCCGAGTGCAGGCATCGCGATCGCGACGGCGGTGGTCAGCGCTCTGACCGGTGCGCCGGTACGAGGCGACACAGCGATGACGGGCGAGGTCACGCTGCGTGGACGCGTACTGCCGATCGGCGGCCTCAAGGAAAAGCTCGTCGCCGCGCGGCGAGCGGGGATCACGCACATCATCATCCCCGAGGGAAATGCGCGCGAGATAGAGGAGATTCCGGAGGACATTCGCGAGGGGCTGATCTTCCATCCGGTGTCGACGATGGATCAGGTGCTTGCGCACGCGCTCAGACCGGCGAATGCCGCGGCGCAGGCTGAGATCGCGGCGATGGTCACGCATTGAAGGGCGTCAAGACGAAGAAGGCGAAGCCGAGGGAAGCGAAGACGGTGACGCCGAGCGCGGCGCCGGGCGCGCCCGATCCACTGATTATTCGCGACATAGAATTTCTGGGCGGGATGGCCTCACCCACGGGATGGAGGCCGCCCGATCTGACGCTCCCCGAGGTCGCGTTCAGCGGCAGGTCGAACGTCGGGAAGTCGTCGCTGCTCAACGCGCTCGTGCGACGCAAGGCGCTCGCGCGAGTGAGCAAGACGCCAGGGAAGACGCGCGAGATCAACTTCTTTCGCGTCAACAAGCAGTTCGTGCTCGCGGATCTTCCGGGTTACGGCTTCGCTCGCGTAGCGAAGACGACGCGAGAGGTGTGGCGCCCGCTGATCGAGGGATATTTGCGGATCAGCGCGCCGCTGCGCGGGGTCGTGCAGCTCATCGACTCGCGTCACCCGCCTACGCCCGACGATCTGTTGATGCTCGAGTTCCTCGCCGAGATCGGCGCCCCGACGGTGGTCGTGCTCACGAAGATCGACAAGCTACGCCCGGTGGAGCTCAAGCAGCGCATTATCTCGCTCACGAGCGCGCTGGGGCTCGAAGAGGCGCAGGTAATTCCGTTCAGCACCGTCACCCGCATCGGTCGAGACGAGCTGGCTGAGGCGGTGGTGGAGCTCGTTGGCGAGCCGTCCTGGCGCGCCGCGGCCGTGCAGGAGGCGTCACCCGGGGAGTCGTCAGCGGCGGAGCCTCCGAGCGAGGTGTAAGCGGGTCGCGGCGCTGGTAGCTTTCAGTTCGCCGTCATTCGAGCCACCACTAACTCCAAGCCGTTCATGGCTATCCTTCCGCTTCGCAAGCTTCCGTCGCAGTCCGGCCTTCCGGTGATCGACGCGTGGATCGAGCAGCTCGAGCACGAGCTCGCCGCTCCGAACGCGGATCGCGCCGAGATCTGTCGCCGCACGCTGTGCGCACTGACTTTTCCGGCCTACGCGACATCGTGGGAGACTGCGGTGAACGACGCGTCGATTCCGTTCCCGACTCGCGCCGCGCTGATGTCGCTCGATCCGCGCAACGTCACGCTCGAGCCCGAGTACTATGCCGAGTGCGACGACGAGAAGTTCCAGCGGGTCAAGCCGCTGCTCTGGCTCTGGTATTCCTTCGATCGCACAGTGATGGGCGGGCAGAACGTCGAGGCGGGCGTGCGTCTGCGGCGCATGCTCGCGAAGCACATCTTCAAGCGGTGCGGCGAGCGCTTCAAGGCGTTCCAGAACGTCGAGTTCTCCTTCGGGTACAACATGGAGGTCGGTGACGACGTCGTCGTTCATCGCAACGTGCTGCTCGACGATCGCGGCGGCGTCGTACTCGGCAACAAGGTGTCGATCTCGGACTATGCGAACATCTACTCGCACACGCACAGCATCGTGGACCAGCGCGACGTGACCGACGCGCAGACGAAGCTCGAGGACGGCGTGCGCATCACCTATCACGCGACGATTCTGGCCGGCGTGCACGTCGGCTGCGACGCGATGGTCGGGGCGATGGCAGTGGCGACGCGCGACGTGCGGCCGCACCACGTGTACGTCGGGATCCCGGCGAAGAGCGTGCGTGTGAAACCGACTGCGCCCACGCAGAACGACTGCCTCCCTACCGCGCGAGAGCGGCAGAACTCGCCATGAGCCAGGAATGAGCGCGACGCGGTGGCGGATCGCCGCGATGGTGCTCGCTGTCGCGTGCGCCGCGTGTCGCCGTGGCAATGCGCAGGAGTCGCTGCAGATCACGATCCGCCGAAAGACGGTCGAGCTCACGGTGGGAGACACCACGACTCTGCTCGCGGTCGTCACGCTGCCGGGCGAGGAAGCGCCGACGACGGTGACGTGGGCGAGCGACAACGGGCGGATAGCGAGCGTCGATCGCAACGGATTCGTGACGGCGCACGGCGCGGGCGTCACCGGAATCACGGCGCGCATCGGAACGGCGATCGCATCGACGCGGGTGTCGGTGTTCGGAGCGCCGCTGGCGGGCGATCGGCATCCGGTGACGGCACGTGTCGCACCAGTGACGTTGCCTGCGACCACGCCCGCGCCTGCGACTGTTGCTCCGCGAGCGATACCCGCAGCTCCAGCGGCGCGTATGGAGGCGACGCCTGCTCCGCGGCTGCAGCCGGCGCCATCGAGCGGCAAGCGCGCGGCGCGCTCGCCGCACTTTTCGCACATCAATCTCTTCTACACCGACTTTTATTCCCGTTACGCGTCCCCGTCTGATCAGCGCGCCACGCTGACGTTCCTCGGCGCGCGTCTCGATGGCGTGATGAGTGGTCCCCGCGACATGTGGAAAGCCGTCGACCCGACGATCCTCCATTTTCCGTACGCGCTGCAATTCACCGTTCAGATCCCCGGACAGAAGGGCGCCAGCGACAACATTGCCAGCGGCTACTTCGCGGACATGCAGCAGTGGTACGCATCGCACCGGCAATACGACATCGAAAATGCGTTTCTGCATCGCGGCGGCCACGACGCGGCGCATCGCGTGCAGATGAAGATCTGGGATTCGATGCGGTTCGCCATCAACCCGGGCGATGCGGGACAGCGTGCGTACCAGGTCGACCGTCTCTCGCGCGTGGCGCAGGGCGAGGATGGTGTGTTCCTCGACGAGTTCGGCGGCGGCATGAGCGGCGCCTCGAAGCCGTCCGATGAGTTCGCGACGCCCGCCGCCTACATGACATCCGAGACGGAACTCATCGCGAAGGCGCACGAGGCGATCAAGCCGCGCTTCCTGCTCATCAACATCGGCGAGTACTGGACGCCTGCGGATTCGGCGATCGTCGTCGCCGGCGGCGGCGCTCATCTCGAGCGCACGAACTTCCCGTTCACTGATCGCCTCCCGGCGCGCTGGACGCAAATCGACAATTTGCTCGCGATGAACGTGTACACGGAGTTCGTCACGCTCTGGACGTACACCGACTGGATTCGCTCGCGGAGCTCCAACTTCAAGTCGTTCACGGGCGGGATGTATTCGTCGCAGCTCGAGCGCGGACAGCTCATGCAGCTCGCGAGCTACTACATGGCGGTCCCGGCCGATCCGTCGCGTTACTCGCTCGACATGCAGAACATGTGGAACGTGCGCCCCGATACGGCGTGGATGGCCGCGGTCGAGGCGGACGTCGGGCATCCGCGCGAGGCACGCCACTCGATAGCGAGCGGGGTCGATGCTGCCGGACAGAAATACCGTATCTACGCGCGCGACTTCGATCATGCGTATGTCGTGATCCGCCCGCAGGCGGATTGGCGTCCGCAGCTCTACGCGGACTCCACCGGGATCGTCGTACCCCTTCCAGCGCCCATGCGCCCGCTGCACCGCGATGGCTCCCTGGGCGCGGCCGTCAACAGCGTGACGCTGCGCAACGTAGACGCAGCCATCCTGTTCAAGTGACAGCCAAGCGTTACCTTCTTCCCCAGCAGCCGGCGGCCCATATGCGCCTCAACAGTCCCTCCCATTTCGAGCACACCATGATCCGTAAGCTCACCGTTCTCGCTTCGCTGTCGTGCATCACGCTGCTCGCTGCGTGTGGCGGATTCAAGTCCACATGGCCTTCGGTTACCGGCATCTCCGACCAGACCGTCGCCGTCACCGTCAACTGCATGGCCGAGCAGGCGAAGGGGCTCGGCTACGATGTCCGCGTCGTCGATCACAAGCGCGGCGTCGAGGCCACGCGGAACGACACGAGCGATGTGCGCTACGTGAACGAATTCCGCCGCTACGACGTGATTTCCGCCACCACGAAGCCCGAGAAGGCGAGCACGAAGATCGAGGTGCGCGCGGGCACCCGCTCGGACTACCAGACGCGCCGCGGTGTGACGCCGACGGACGAGCCTGCGCGCGATGCGGCAAAGAAGGATGCGCAGACGATCGTGACCGCATGCGGCGGCGGGCCGAGCTGAGCTAGCTACAGAATCGGCCAGAGATCGCGGGTGACGTCGAGCGAGAACGTCCACCCGCCACGGCGCAGTCCGCGTGCGACGTCGATGCGGACGATGTCGAAAAGCATGAGTGCTCCGAGACCCACCGATGGATACCAACCCGCGGGCATGCGCGAGAAGGCGGGGGCGTTGGCCGTGTAGATGACTGTCGCAAACGGTGCGAGCGTGGCGCTGGCGGGCGCGCGACCGTAGGGCCCGAGCGACAGACCGAAGAACGGCACGCGCGTGTGCCACTCGATGCGCGCCGTGCCGCCCTCGCGCCCCGCGAACTGGTGGTAGTCGTACCCGGGCCCGCTCACCGGTCCGCCGAGGTACACCAGCTCCTGCGCCGGCGCATCGCTCGGCGCGACGATACCAGCGATCGTACTCTCGAGGATGAGACGGCCGCTGCCGATGACGCGCTCCCCGTGCGCGCTCAGCATCGCCCGCGCGAACTGCGACTTGCCGTGCACATCGTCGTCGAACGGCTGTGTGAAACCCGCCCTGAGCTGCCCCGAGAATCGCGTCTCCATGCCCGCGAGCGTCACCGCCTGTTGGCGCACGAAGCCGAGGGTCAATCGCTCCTCGTGCAACGGCTGTGCGGGAATCGTTCGCTCGTAGCTCCCCCAGGCCGGGCCGGACGCGCGTACGCGCAGAGAGTCCTGCCGCTCGTACGCGCCTTCCGCGCGCCATCTGAGCCCTGCGTGCACTCCAAGCTCCGCCGCAATGCCGCCGCCACGAACATCGTACGGATCCGAGTCATCGCTCCCGAATTCCTGCGACGCGATGCTGTTCACCGCCGTCGAGCGCTCGGCGACATCACCGGCATCGCGATAGTCGCGTGTACCGAAGAGCTCAATGCCCGTTCCATCTCCACGGCGGAGTGCGACGCCGGCGCGTCCCTTGAGCTCGTGATCGGAAAAGCCGTAGCGAGCGCGGAGCGTGGTCACGACGCCGGCCCCCGCACGCAAACTCGCGCCGGCGCCGAGCGCGAGCCCCTCGACGCGATTCACGCGAGCGAAGTCGGATGCTCGTCTCGCCGAAAGCGACGCGCCCTTCGCGCGCGCGAGCGCCTGCTGCTGCACGATCGCGCGCGCCTCCTCCTGCACCCTCCGCACGTCGTCGTCGCTCGCTGCGCGGACATCGGATGGGAGGGAATCGAGAATTCGACCGTTCCACTCGTGCTGCTCGAGCTCGCGCGGAGGCAAGCTTGTGATCTCGGGGCCCGAGAAGATCGATGGCGACAGACCGGCGTTCGTCTCGTAGCCGAAGATCTCCCAGCGGCCGCGGATGATGCCCCGCGCCGGAAAGTCGAGCCACTTCCCGGTGCGACGGATCTCGACCTCCTGATGCAGCGGCAGCCAGAATCGTCCCTGCACGAGGGCGTTCTCGAGCACGATCGAGATGTCCTCGAGCTCCTTGTCGAGATATGCCGGGCGCGTGAAGGTGAACGCCATGCGCACGACGTCGCCCGTCTCGCGATCGACATACAGCGCGCCCACGAGTCGTGGCTGTGCGGGATCGCGCGGGCGCACGCGCAACTCGTACACCTGCACCGTGTGTCCGGGTAGGCGGATGCTCAGGGAGTCCGCGATCGCGAAGTCGTAGTCGTTGATCCCTTCGCGGGAAAGCGGGTGCGGCACATCGTGGACCTCGTCGCCGTCACCGAGGCGGATGATGCTCGGAAAGTTGTTCTGGACGATGCCGAGATGATCCTGGTGGTACGCGATGTTCGTGGGGAGCGCGAGCGTGTCGCGCCTGCCCACGATACGCTGCTTGCTGAGGTTGGGCGCCCGCCAGTACACTTCCAGCGCGAGCTCATCGGAGCGAACGACCTTGGGCGGATCGGGGAAGTTTTCTCCAACCTGCGCGAGGAAGGTGAGATAGCCGTGCGCGGTGGCGTGGTAGTCGCGGAGCGCCGTATCGGCTAACTGCTGCGCGCGACGATCGGTAGCGCGCTCGACGAGCGCTCTCGCGCGCGCGTCGTTCCATGCCTGCGCACGCACCGGCTGCGCGAGCGCGCAGCACAACGCGACCCAACACGCGGCCC
>JBDTXL010000374.1:0-2203 GCA_040006195.1 Gemmatimonadota bacterium
GGGCAGAGCTTGAGCGCCTGTGCGGTGGGCATGGCCGAGCGCACGCCGAACTTCCTCGTTTCGTAGGAAGCGGAGCACACGACGCCGCGACTCTCTCGCGAGCCTCCGACGATCAGGAGCGGTGACTTCCCCGCACCCTCGGGATCGATGAGGCGCGCGACGGCGACGTAGAAGGCGTCGGCGTCGGCGAGGAAGATGCGGCGGGCGATGGCGGACACCAGTGAAAGGTAGCTGGTCGCCGAGTCTACCCTGGCGCAGCGTACGACTCGAGCGCGTCCGGATAGGCTTCCAGAAGGCTCGGCGGCGCAATCACCCGCTCGTCCGTGAGCATCGACTTGAGCTGCAGCGCGTTTACCGCTGCCTTCCCGAGATTGTGGTTGTTCGTCAGCACGTACACATCCTCGGCGCGAACCGCGACCTCTTCGATGCGACCGACCCACGGCGCGAGCTCGTCGGGCGAATAGAGGTAGTCGTAGCGCTCGCGCACGTTGGCATCTTCGCGGAACCAGTCCGCGTAGTTGCGCCCGTGCACGCGCACGTAGCCCACCGGCGACGTCACTGCCGCACTCGGCTTGATGCTCTTCTTGAACAGCGGCTGGTCGATGTTCACGAATCCGACACCGCGCTCGGCCAGCGATTCGTAAAAGTGCGGCACATTCCACGAGTCGTGTCGTATCTCCACGACGAGCGGAAACTCGCCGAATGCGCTGACGATGTCGCCGAGCCAGCTGCGGTTCTCTTCGGTGCGCTTGAACGACCAGGGGAATTGCACGAGCACGGCGCCGAGCTTGCCGGCGGCGTGGAGTGGCTCGAGCGCGATCCGGACGTCGTGCTCGTCGGCGCGCGTCCACGCGCTTTCGCGCTCGTGGGTGAAGCGTTGCCAGAGCTTGATCGCGAAGCGGAAGTCGGGTGCGTGCGCGGTTTTCGCGAGCCAGCCCTCGACCTTCGATACATCGGCCGGCGCGTAGAACGTCGAGTTGACCTCGATCACGTCGAAGTAGCGGGTCATATACGTGAGGCGGTCGATGCCGCGCGTCATTGGCTTGGGATAAAGTACGCCGTTCCAGTCGGCATACGCCCAGCCAGCGGTGCCGACGCGGATGCGCCCTCGATGCTCACTCATGATACTAGTCGCGCGCGCGCAGCTTTACGGCGATGCGCGAGAAAAGCGAAGAGGCCGGCGCGCAGAGCCGTAGATCGAGAGCGAATTCCCCTCGATCTCGAATCGGTTCGCCGCTTCGAGCGCTTCGAAGTACCTGATCTCCTGCAGCGAGACCGCGGTCGCGCACGCCATGCGCGTCGCGCCAACAGCGCCGAAGCGGATCGTTTCGCCGGAGATATCGACCGTCGCGAAGTAGCGGTTGCACGAGCCGTTGCCCGTCACCTTCCCCGACGCGTCGAAGTCGAGCGTTACGCGCGTGTCGGCGACGACGCGGTCACCAACTAGATCTTGAAGCACCCACGAGCTCCCGGCGAGACGTTCGGGCGCGCTCGACGATGTCGGATCGACGCGGCTCAACACGAGATCCACATGCGTCGGATTTCCCTGCGTGATGACGGGGCTCGCGACGTCGGTGGCGAAGAGCGTCTCGCCGCTGCCGCCGATCGCGGCTCGGATCATATAGAGATGTGTCCCGTCTATTCTGCGCGCGTCATATGGCAGCGAGAACGGCAGCGGTACCTGACGGCCTTCGGCGCGCACGACAGTCGATGCGATCACCCGTACCGAGCCGTCCCGTGCCGTCGCATCGACGAGCGACACCTCAGCGCTGGCGTCCGGCCTGAGCACGACACGCTCGCGATAGGTGAGGGTGCCCGCAACGGCAGCGTCGGCAGCCCTCGGCGACGGTGCGACTCCCCGCTGATTCGCGCACGCGCCCGCTGCCGTGAGAAGGATCGCGCAGGTGAGCGAGCGAATGTTGTATCGAAGCATCGGATCTCCCCTGCGTTGAACTCGACCCGAAGCTTACATCGATGCGCCTCAGGGGTTCACGTGCATCGTGTCGACGTTCACGAGCATCGCCGCGAGCGCGCGCGATACCTTCGGAGTGACGCTCGGCTGCACCCGCCCGCCAAGGCAGGCGCCGAGGAACTGCTCCGTCGCGCGCGTGACGGCGAGCGCAGTCTCGCTCTCGCCGAACCCGTGCCCCTCGTTCATCGCCAGCAGGTAGGTAACGGGAATGCGCCGCTTGTGCAGCGCCAC
>JBDTXL010000375.1:0-1561 GCA_040006195.1 Gemmatimonadota bacterium
GCGGTGCTCAAGCGCGGCGCGATGTTCGGCGAGATGGCGGTGTTCGACAGGAGCGAGCGGTCGACGGACGCGATCTCGCACGGGGGCACCACGGTACTCACGATCTCGCGCTCGGAATTCGAGATGCTCCTCGAGTTCAACCGAGATCTCGCCTACAAGGTCTTATGGGCGGTGGTGCGGATGCTGAGCGGACGGCTGCGGTCGACGAACGATTCGCTGCGATCGTTCCTCGCGCTGTCGATGTTCTAGCAGTGGGCGCAGCAACGACGGCGGCAAGCGGAGCCTTCACGCACGTGATAGCCGACCTCACCGGAGTTCCGGCGCCCGTGCTGCGCGATGCATCGGGGCTCACCGGGCTGCTCATCGCGGCCGCGAGCGCGGCCGGCTTCTCGATCATCGGCGCGCCCGTGGTGCGCTCGCTCCCGGATGACGGCGTCGCCGCGGTGCTCTTCCTCGATGCATGCCACATCACGCTCCGCACCCTCCCCGATCGCGAGCTTCTTCTGCTCGACATACTCGCCCCTGCCACGCGCGACCTGCAGAAGGCGCTCGACGTCTTTGCGCGCCGCCTCGCACCAAAGGAGATTCGCAGCGAGGCACGCAGCCGAGGATGATCAGTCTGCTCGCGCCGGCGCAGCTCGCGACGGCGCATCTCGTGCTCACCGCGCTCGTCATCATCTGGAATCTCACGATCTCCGGTCGCGCTGCGCGTCTGCAGTCGACGCAGCGCACGATGGCCTTCCTGTGCGCGCTGTGCGGACTGCTGCTCCTTCCCGCACTCACCGTGCTGCTCGTCTCGACGTCGGTCCTCACCGGACGTGCGCTCTACACGCTGGCGTGGGTGTGGCCCGCGACGACGATCGTGATCGCCGTCCAGGCCGCGTACGCACTCTCGCGCCGCGCCGTCGCGCCGCCGATCGGCGCGCCGATCGTTGCTTACGATGTGGTCATCGCCCTCGTCGCCGTCGCGCGCTACGCGATCTACCGCGGCTACGACGTTCCATCACCGCTCCTGATACTCTCGGCCGCCGACGCGAGCTCGCTGGCTTACAGCGCGAGCCCGTTCGCGCTGCTCCTCCCCTGGTTCCTGCATATTCCGATCGTGGCGCCGCCAACACCCGGCCGCCGCGGCGCCGGCACCGTGCTGCGCACCGCCGTCGCCGTGCTCGCCGCGATCTGGGGGACGTTCGTCATCCTCGATGTGCCGGCGGCCACGAGTGCCGTTCGCAGCTACGCGAGCTATACGACTGTCCGTCTCACCGAGCGTGCGGACAGCGACTTCGCGATCGGCCTCAAGATCTTCCCGACACTCACGAGCGGACCGCCGCCGCTCGCGCTGGTTGGTGATCTCGATCTCGCGGACACCATCGGCGCGCAGGCACTCTCCGTGTACATCGCGCCGTCGGGCACGAGCAACGCCTCGCTCGACTCGCTCGCGCATTCGCTTGCGGATCAACGCGGCGATCGCCAGCTCTTCGTCGCGCTCGATCTGTCGAACGAGCACAGGCCTGCGCCGGCGCAGCAGGCCGCCTACTTCGATGCGCGCGCAGCGGATCTCGCA